>CBDTYC010000014.1:0-18334 GCA_965364495.1 uncultured Yoonia sp.
GGATGACGGGCGCTGCCCTTGTCCTGCCACTCTTGTTCTGGTCCGGCACTGTCGGGTTGATCGAAGGTCTTTTGATGGTGGCCGCGCTGACCGTTTATCTGGTGCTCAGCTTGCGCGGCGCCAATCAATCCCCCGACGACTTGCCCGCAGGCAACAGCCTTGTCCAAAGCGGTATCTTTGTTTTGCTTGGATTGGGCGCGGTCGTTCTTGGTGCGCATTTCCTTGTGCAAAGCCCCACGGTCATCGCGCGCGACTTTGGCGTTTCCGAAGCAATGATCGGGCTAAGTATTGTGGCAATAGGAACATCGCTGCCCGAGTTGGCAACAACCGTCATGGCCGTTATCCGCGGGCAACGGGACATTGCCGTGGGCAACGTGATCGGGTCGAATATATTCAACGTGCTTGGCATCCTCGGGATAACTGCGTTGCTAACGCCTATTCCTCTCGCCCCACGTTTCCTGATCATCGACACGCCTTTGCTTATCGCAATCACCGTTGGTGTCGTCGCGCTGATTTGGGCGACGGGCAAAATCGGCCGGGTAGCCGGCGTCGCGATGCTGGCTGGATATGCGGTTTATATCATGGGAACCGCAAGCCTCTGATCCAGCGCGAGACGGGGTCTGCGGGATAGCCCAGATCGACCGATGAAAGAAAGTTGCGAAAATACGCCCTTTTGCGAAATTTTCTCCAATCGGGCGGTTGACCCCCCTTTTGCACCGGACTAATGTCCCCGCACACAAAGGAACCTTGATGACAAACGTCGTACTACTTATTCGAAAAATGCGCATGGGCCGGTAACGGTAAATCCATAATGATCCCATGCGCCCCCGACACACTCGGGGGTTTTTTTGTGACCAAGAGAAACCAGAAGCGATAGGACGCGAGAACAATGAAGAAAACCATGACGGGCGCAAGAATGGTCGTGCAGGCACTGATTGATCAGGGCGTGGACACAGTCTTTGGATACCCCGGTGGTGCCGTCCTACCGATTTATGACGAGATTTTTCAGCAAAACAGCATCAAGCATGTTCTGGTACGCCATGAACAAGGTGCTGTGCATGCCGCCGAAGGCTATGCACGGTCCACTGGCAAACCCGGTGTTGCCTTGGTCACATCCGGTCCGGGTGCAACCAATGCTGTGACCGGCCTGACAGATGCGTTGATGGACAGTATTCCAATCATCGTGCTGACGGGTCAGGTGCCGACTTTCATGATCGGATCTGACGCATTTCAGGAATGTGACACGGTTGGCATCACCCGCCCCTGCACCAAACATAACTGGCTGGTCAAAGAGACCGACAAGCTGGCAGCCGTCATGCACGAAGCGTTCCATATCGCGACCTCGGGCCGCCCCGGCCCTGTTGTGATCGACATTCCCAAAGACGTGCAGTTCGCCACGGGCACCTACACCGAAGCGCGGCAGGTCGAGACGCACTACAACCCGCAAGTCAAAGGTGACATGGAAATGATCACTGAACTGGCCCGCGCAATGGAGACCGCAAAGCGGCCTTTGTTCTACACGGGTGGCGGCGTCATTAACTCTGGTCCGGCGGCCAGCCAGTTGCTGCGCGAATTGGTGGCCGAAACAGGGTTCCCGATTACATCGACCCTGATGGGACTGGGTTGTTATCCGGCCTCTGGCGATAACTGGCTGGGTATGTTGGGCATGCATGGCCTGTACGAAGCCAACATGGCGATGCACGACTGCGACCTGATGATCAATATCGGCGCACGTTTCGACGACCGGATCACCGGACGCCTTGATGCCTTCAGCCCCGGATCGACCAAGGCGCATATCGATATTGATGCGTCGTCGATCAACAAGGTGATCAAAGTCGATATTCCGATCTTGGGCGACGTGGCCCATGTGCTTGAAGATCTGTTGAACGTGTGGAAATCCCGCGGTCGCAAGACCAACAAAGAGCAGGTCCAAAAGTGGTGGCACAAGATCAATGACTGGCGCAAAGTCGACTGCCTGAAGTTCGAACAGAAGGGCAAAGTCATCAAGCCGCAATATGCGCTTTCACGTCTGGAAGAACTGACCAAGAAACACGACCGTTATATCTGTACCGAAGTCGGCCAGCACCAGATGTGGGCTGCACAATACCTTGGTTTCGAAGACCCCAACCGCTGGATGACATCGGGCGGATTGGGCACGATGGGCTACGGTTTCCCTGCGTCAATCGGTGTGCAGATGGGCCATCCCGACGCACTGGTCATCAATGTCGCGGGTGAAGCCTCTTGGTTGATGAACATGCAGGAACTGGGAACCGCGATGCAGTACAACCTGCCGGTCAAGCAGTTCATCTTGAACAATGAACGCCTGGGCATGGTCCGCCAGTGGCAGCAATTGCTGCACGGCGAGCGGTATTCCTCGAGCTGGTCGGAATCATTGCCTGACTTCGTCAAGCTGGCGGATGCATTCGGTGCAAAGGGCATTCTGTGCTCTGACCCTGATGATCTGGATGATGCCATCATGGAAATGCTGAACCATGACGGACCCGTCCTGTTCGATTGTCTGGTCGAGAAGCACGAGAACTGCTTCCCGATGATTCCGTCGGGCAAGCCGCACAATGAAATGCTGTTGGGCGAAAACGCGGATACCGCGAATGCAATCAAATCCGATGGCGCGGTGATGGTCTAGGACCGTCACCCGACCGATCACTACGAATAATACAGTCAAAAGGGACAGATCATGTCACCGCTCAAGATCAAAAAAGGCGCCACGAGCCATTCTGCCTACGACCTACGACCCACGTTTTCTGACAAGGAAGAACGTCATACCCTCGCCGTGGTTGTCGAAAACGAACCGGGCGTTCTCAGCCGTGTCATCGGCCTGTTCGCTGGGCGTGGCTACAACATCGACAGCCTGACGGTGGCAGAAGTGGACCACCTTGGTCACCGCTCACGCATCACGATTGTCACCACTGGCACGCCGCAGATCATCGTTCAGATCAAGGCGCAGCTTGGCCGGATTGTCGATGTTCATGCCGTCAACGACCTGACTGTCGAGGGGCCGTCGGTTGAACGTGAGTTGGCATTGTTCAAGGTCAACGGGACCGGCAACGACCGGATCGAAGCGATCCGTCTTGCCGACATTTTCAGGGCAAGTGTGGTCGATAGCACATTGGAATCATTTGTGTTCGAGATCACAGGCACACCCGAAAAGATCGACGCTTTCGCCGATCTCATGCGGCCGCTGGGCCTTGTGGAAATCGCCCGGACAGGTGTCGCCGCACTCTCGCGCGGCGCTGTCGCTTAAGACGGCAACAATCCTGCTGCTGTGCCGGCGGCAATTTCGTCGGCACTGAGCAGCCCATCGCCAGACGTGTCGAGGACGGCAAATGTGTCCTCCGAGATGTCCGGAAGCGCTGCACGTAACTCCGCATAGCTGTACATGCCGTCGCCATTGATATCGATGGCCTCGTCCTGCGCGACTGCGGGAACAGCGGTTGCGAAAAGCACGGCAAGTGGTGCAGCCAACTTGAGTGATTTAGTCATTTCTTTCTCCAATCAAGAGAATGTGGGGTTATTGTCCCCGAATAGGCAACAAATAGACGGTTTCGACATGATTTCCTGACCGTCACAGACTTTACCACAAATGCGGCGTCCTTGCGCCAACTTCAATGCCTTACTTGCGCAATTGTGTGCTGAAATTGACGGCGCAGCGCTTTGCCAGATGTCGCTACGAGAAAAGCCGCAGTCGCACGCAGGCTGATTCATCGCCAATCCGCTGTGCTATGATCGCGTCAGAAAAAGGATCATAGCCATGGCCAAAGATATCGCCCCCGAAGCACTTGATGCGGTCCGTCGTCCGATTGAAACGGCCAACGGCCTACCCAACGCCCACTACGTCGACCCCGCTGTGTTCGATGTCGAAAAAGCGGCCGTGCTTTGCGCCAATTGGTCGGGACTGGCCGTCGCCGCCGAGGTGCCGCAGAATGGTGACGCCAAACCGATCGAGTTTCTGGGAATACCTTTGTTGCTGGTCCGTGATCGCCAAGGGCAGGTACGGGTATTCCAGAACATCTGCCGGCACCGCGGCATGATCCTTGTGTCCGAGCCCAAAAAGATCGAAGGCGCGATCCGTTGCCCCTATCATTCATGGTGTTACAGCACCGAAGGGCGTTTGGTGTCGACACCCCATGTGGGCGGAGCCGGACACAACACCCATGAAGCGATCGACAAATCGCTGCTGGGCCTGATCGAAGTCCGCAGCCATATCTGGTTTGACACCGTCTTTATCAACATCGACGGCAACGCAGCCCCGTTCGAAGAAATCCACGCAGATTTGATCGCGCGCTGGTCGAATTTTGATCAGCCGATGTATCATGGCGGGCCTGACAGCACATTCACACTTGCCGTGAACACAAACTGGAAGCTGGCCGTCGAGAACTACTGCGAAAGCTATAACCTGCCCTGGGTCCATCCCGGACTGAACAGCTATTCGCGCCTCGAGGATCACTATAACATCAACGAAAAAGGAAAGTACTCCGGCCAGGGAACACTGGTTTACCGGCAGTTGAGGGGCGATAATGGCGCGACATTCCCCGACTTTCCCAAACTCGACGACAAGTGGACAGAGGGCGGTGAATATATCACCGTCTACCCCAATGTCCTGTTGGGTGTGCAGCGCGACCATGCTTTTGTGATTGTGCTAGAGCCTGTCACGCACACCCAAACCCGCGAGCATATCCACCTTTTCTATGCATCCCCGGAAACCGACACCGCGCTGCGCGAAAAGAACGCTGCACAATGGAAAGTCGTCTTTGAAGAAGACATCTTTGTTGTTGAAGGCATGCAAAAGGGACGCAATGCACCAGGCTTTGACGGGGGTCGTTTCAGCCCCGCGATGGACGGGCCAACCCATTGCTTTCATGATTGGGTTGCGACGCAAGTCTCAACACACCTTGCTGCTTTATGACAACGCTGCAAAACCGCTTGCTGGACGCCCACGCAAGGGGCGATCAATCGGCACTGGTGGCGCTGTATACCGAAGCGGCAGATTGCACTGATGTAATTGACGCCGCCTGCTTTTACCTGACGCACGCTTATATCTTTGCGTTAGAGCTGGGCGATCCGGTTTCGGACACTCTTTTTGCGCGGCTAAAGGTCCATGGGCGCGTCTGACCCCTTGCCCCTGCCCGCTTGGCGGACCACCTTAGGGTAAACAGGACAGGACGCAGATATGGCCCCCCGCAAAATCATCATCGACACCGACCCCGGACAAGACGACGCGGTGGCGATCCTGCTTGCCCTCGCCTCGCCCGAGGAAATCGAGGTGCTGGGCATCACGGCTGTCGCAGGGAATGTCCCGCTGGCATTGACCGAAAGAAATGCGCGGATCGTGTGCGAACTGGCCGGCAGACCGGACACGCCGGTGTTTGCGGGCTGTGACGCGCCGATGAAACGCAAACTGGTCACAGCAGAGCATGTGCACGGCAAAACCGGTCTTGACGGTCCACAGCTTGCAGAGCCCACAATGATGTTGCAGGACCAGCATGCCGTTGATTTTATTATCGAAACACTGCGATCCGAACCCAGCGGCAGCGTCACACTTTGCCCCATCGGCCCTTTGACAAACATCGCTGTCGCCTTTGAACGCGCACCCGATATTATCGCGCGCGTGCAGGAAATCGTGCTGATGGGTGGTGCATATTTCGAGGTAGGCAACATCACCCCCTCGGCAGAATTCAACATCTATGTTGATCCCGAAGCCGCAAAGATCGTCTTTGGTGCAGGTGTCCCACTGGTTGTCATGCCGCTTGATGTGACCCACAAAGCCCTGACAACCAGACCCCGCATTGATGCATTTCGTGCGCTAAAGACGCCCGTGGGTGACATGGTTGCCGCATGGACCGATTTTTTCGAACGCTTCGATATGGAAAAATACGGCTCTGAGGGCGCGCCACTGCACGACCCTTGTACGATCGCCTATTTGATCGCTCCACACTTGTTTGCCGGACGGCACATCAATGTCGAAATCGAAACAGAATCCCCGCTGACCCTGGGCATGACCGTGGCCGACTGGTGGCGGGTCACAGACCGCCCCGCAAATGCGATGTTTATGAAAGATCTCGCCGCCGAAGGTTTTTTCGAGTTGCTCGCAACACGTTTGGCACGCCTATGATGCATATTCCGTTCGACAACTCTTACGCAAAACTGCCTGCGCAGATGTATACGGCACAACTGCCGACGCCCGTGAAAGCGCCGCAAATGATCGCAGCCAATGCTGGTCTGGCGGCACTTCTTGGCATTGATCCCAGCCAGATCACCGGACCCGCAGCCGCACAGGTCTTTGCAGGCAATCATATCCCTGACGGTGCGGCACCGCTTGCCCAAGCCTATGCTGGTCATCAGTTCGGCAACTGGAACCCGCAACTTGGTGACGGACGCGCGGTGCTTTTGGGCGAAGTCGTGGGCACCGATGGCGTTCGCCGTGACATCCAGCTCAAAGGCTCCGGTCCAACCCCTTATTCGCGCAATGGCGACGGGCGCGCATGGCTCGGCCCGGTGATGCGTGAATATCTGGTCAGCGAGGCGATGCATGCGATGAACGTACCTACGACACGCGCATTGGCAGCTGTGACGACCGGCGAGGACGTCTACCGCGAGGAAATCCTGCCCGGCGCGGTCATCGCCCGTGTCGCCCAAAGCCATATCCGCGTGGGCACCTTCCAGTTCTTTGCGTCCCGCGGGGATCTGTCGGCACTGCATGCGCTGACTGACCACGTCATTGCGCGGCACTACCCCAAAGCAAACGGGCCTGCCGAACTTCTTGATCTGGTGATCGCCCGCTATGCAAGGCTGATCGCAAAATGGATGGGGCTCGGGTTTATCCATGGCGTGATGAACACGGACAATGTGTCGATTGCAGGCGAAACGATCGACTACGGACCCTGCGCATTCATGGACGGGTTTCACCCTGACAGCGTCTTTAGCGCGATCGACCAGTTCGGACGTTATGCCTATGCAAACCAACCCGGTATCGGGGCCTGGAACATGGCGCAGTTTGCGACGGCATTGATCCCGCTTATGCCCGACCGCGACCAAGCAATTGCGAGCTTCACCGCAGCCGTACACCGGATGCCCGCCGTGTACGAGGACGAATGGATGGCGGTTTTTGGGGCGAAACTGGGGATCGCAAAACCGGTTGAGGATGATCGTGTCTTGATCACAGACTTGCTTGATCTGATGGCCAAGGAAGGGGCAGATTTCACCAACACATTTGCAGCGCTTGCCACTGACGCGGCACGCGATCAATTCCTGAACCGTGACGCTTTTGATGCATGGGTGGCACGTTGGTCTTTGCGGAAATCACCGGATGCCGCAGCATTGATGGCGCAATCCAACCCAATGATCATCCCGCGTAATCACCGGATCGAAGAAGTCATTGTCGCTGGCCGCAACGGCGATCTTGCCCCGTTCCACGCACTCTTGGCCGCTGTCACCGCGCCCTATGCCCCGCTGACGCAGACAACGGCCGCTTTCGCCCGCGCACCCGGCAAGGACGAAATGGTCACGCGGACGTTTTGCGGGACGTAGCGGGACGGTTGATCAACAAAATCCCAAGGGCCACCAGAACAAGTGCCAGTATCAGGCTTGGCCCAACCTCTTCGCCCAACATCAGCCAACCAAGCCCAACAGTCAGAACCGGCGACAAAAAGCTGAAAGATGCGACGCCGGATGCAGGATAGATCGACAAAAGCCACAACCAAAAGATAAAACCGGCACTCACCACAACAACGATCTGGAACAAGAGCCCGGCAACATGAACAGGTTCAAGTTCGCGCACCAGCGGCCCAAAAAACAGTGCCGCAACCAATAAAAGCGGTGCTGAAACACCGACCTGCCACATTAACTGGATTTCAGGACGCACACGCGACAATGACGATGCCTTGGCCAAGATTGCCGTTGCAGCCCAACCCACTGCGGCACCCAGCGCGGCCAGATCGCCCCAGAAACTACCTGCGCCGTCATTGCGTGTCAGGATCGCAATCGCAACACCACCAAGGGCCAATACAAGGCCCGTTGCCTTAACGGGCGTGACCCTGTCATTGGGCAAAATGAAATGCGCCATGATCGCCAGCCAGACCGGCATTGAATAGAAAATAACACTCGCGCGACTGACAGCCGTCAGATCAAGGGCCACAAACAGGCACAAGAACTCGAAGGCAAAAACGCATCCTATCGTCACTCCGGCAAGCCGCGTGCCAACCTCAAAGCGCAGCGGTATGCCACGCCAGCGCAGCCAGAGCCAAATACATATCACCGCCCCTGCCGACCGCAGACCGGCAAAGAACACCGGCTGCAACCCGCCGTTCGTCACTTTGATCACGACCTGATTAAAGGCCAGCAACAGCGCAAAGCCCGTCAGGGCGACTGCACCAAATAGATCAATTTGTGTTTTCTTTTCCATCCGCACAGATCATGCGCGCCAGCCGACTATGTCAAGCACGCACTGCGACTTCTCTTTCCTCAAGAAACTTCCGCCGGAGGCTCCTGCGGTGGCAAGCCATACGCAAGCTAATTGCCAAGCATCCACTCTCCGGCAGGCCAAAAAGCGTGAAAGGCGAAGGCAAACATCACATCGTGCGCGACATCCTGCCCCGCAGCATCGCGAACCCGCACATTGCCGATGTCTCGTCCGGCCCCGATCTGCGCATCGTCCAAGGCAGAGGCCTGACCTGCGCTCCAGCTCAATGTGATCCCGCCTTCGGTCACTGTTCCCAGCGCGGTCAGCCGCGTCAAAGGCCATGCCTGATCGCCCACACGGACCACCCGCGCCAGTGCCGGAATATCATGCGGCGGCATTTCGCCGGAATACAGGAACGGGCGGTGGGAACTGTCATAACGCACATAAGGATTGGCACCATAGTTGCGCCGGAATGCCGGTTGCTCCATCACAAGGCCATCCGGATTTCTGGTCGCAAATACCTCCCAGCTTTCCATCCAGCTTGGAAGGGTTTGCAGCTCCATCCCTGTCAGGTCACCTACAATCGCCTCGCCGATCGCCTGCTGCCACCAACTTTCGGTTTCGCGGTCATACATGATCATATCAGAGTTGCGCAGCTTGCCCGACACGCCAAAACTGAGGGTGCCTTGTGTGGTGCGCCTGTCAAAAGTGATGCCTGAATTGCACAGCGGACAGAACGTGACGGCCACCGGAATGCCGCCGACCACGTCGTTGACGATCTCGTGCCAAGTCAGATAGCGGATCGGGTATGCGCGCGGGGCTTCGCCTGCGATTTCCAACGCAATCACAGGTTCGCGCGGCAACAGATCTGTTTTATCAGAAACAGCCATGAATACCGGGTCATCAAGTGCGGGAATCCCGTCTTTGGACGGACCACCCGAAAGAATCTCGACCCAGCCTGCGACGCTGGTTTTCTCGAAGTTGGTGTTCGGCCATTCGAACTGCCAGAACTCGGGACTGGCCGCCGACATGCTGGCGGCTGTGCAAAATGCAGCTATTGCGGGGATAAGGCGCATCGGTCTCTCCTGTTGATCCAAGCAGGGTGTCCGATTATGTGCGCAGCGCCTAGCCCCCTCGCGGCAAAGTGAGGGGGCCAGGTTTATTTGTTACTCGGTCACGCGGACCGCGGCCATCATGTCGGGTTGACCGATCACTGCGCCATTCGCACCTGTCCCGCGTTTGATCGCGTCGACGATCTCCATGCCTTCGGTCACTGCGCCGACCACCGTGTATTGCCCGTTCAGGAAATAACCCGGCTCGAACATGATAAAGAACTGGCTGTTGGCCGAATTGGGGTCCTGCGCCCGCGCCATCCCGATCACACCCCGTTCAAACGGCAGATCAGAAAATTCCGCAGGAATATCCGCAAATTCAGAGCCACCTGTGCCAGCGCGCGACAAGTCCATGCCCATCACACCGTTTTCCACGTCACCGGTTTGCGCCATGAAGCCGTCGATCACGCGGTGAAAAACCACACCATCGTAGCTGCCTGCCTGCGCAATTGCGGTAATTTGCGCAACGTGCAGCGGCGCGGTTTCTTCATAAAGATCAATGACGATTGTTCCATTGGCTTCGCCCGCGACATCGATCTCAAGACCGGCGCCAAGAGCAGGCGATGCCGCCAGCGCCAAGACTGCAGCGAACTTAAACATCGGCGGCAACTTTCACGCTGATCATCCGGTCAGGGTTCATTGGTGGTTCGCCTTTCATGATCGCATCTACATGCTCCATGCCGGAAATCACCTGCCCGTAGACGGTATATTGCCCGTTAAGGAAGTCATTGTCTTTGAAGTTGATGAAGAACTGGCTGTTGGCCGAATTCGGGTTGGCCGAGCGTGCAGCACCCAAGGATCCACGCGCATGGGGAATTTTAGAGAATTCAGCAGGCAGGTCCGGCAGGTCAGAGCCACCCGTTCCGGCGCGGCCAATATTGAAATTGTCTTCCATGTTGCCGTTCGCCACGTCACCGGTCTGTGCCATGAAACCGTCAATCACACGGTGAAAGCAAACGTTGTCGTATTGACCCGCACGTGCGAGTTCTTTCATGCGCGCAGTATGCGCCGGAGCAACATCCGGCATCAGTGCAATAACAACGTCGCCACCTTTGAGTGTCATGATAATTGTGTTTTCGGGGTCTTTGATATCGGCCATTGGGCGCTCCATTCTATGCAGGTTCGGCAATGACATATGACCCATCGCGCCAATTGCCAACCCAGCACGGTTGACGCCAGTTCAACTAAGCGTAAACGTGACCCAAAAAGGAGCATTATGATGGCTTGGAAGACTCTCGATGATATGGACTTTGCGGGAAAGCGCGCCTTGGTCCGTGTGGATATCAATGTGCCCGTAGAGGATGGCGTCGTGACAGACACCACGCGTATTGAACGCATCATCCCGACGGTTGATGATATTCATGCAAAAGGTGGCAAGGTCATCTTGATGGCGCATTTCGGCAGACCAAAGGGGCAAGTAGTGCCCGAAATGTCGCTCGAACATATCGCCGGTGCGGTCGCGGATGTGCTGGGTTTGACAGTGACTTGGGTCAATTCCGATTACGCTGACGCTGTGTCCGAAATGGAAGAAGACGAAGTCCTTTTACTTGAAAACCTGCGCTTCAACCCCGGCGAGGAAAAGAACGACGAAGGCTTTGCCCGCCGGTTGGCCAGCCTTGGCGACATCTACGTCAACGATGCCTTTTCTGCCGCCCACCGCGCCCATGCCAGCACCGAGGCGATTGCCCATCTGCTGCCGTCCTGCGCAGGCCGTCTGATGGCCGAGGAATTGGGCGCTCTGGAAAAAGCGCTCGGCACACCAGAACGTCCGGTTGTCGCGGTCGTCGGTGGTGCAAAGGTGTCTACCAAGCTTGATCTGCTTGGTAATCTGGTCAGCAAGGTCGATCATCTGGTGATTGGCGGCGGCATGGCGAATACCTTTTTGGCAGCGCAAGGGATCGACGTGGGCAAATCACTTTGTGAACATGATCTGGCTGAGACTGCCCGCGATATTCTGGGCAAGGCCAAGGATGCGGGTTGTGAGATTATCCTGCCCCGCGACATCGTGGTTGCACGTGAATTCAAGGCGGGCGCGGCGAATGAAACGCTGGCGCCTGACGCCTGCCCGTCTGATGCGATGATACTGGACGCCGGTCCGGCAACAGTGGCCTACATCAGCGAGGTTCTGGAAAACGCGAAAACGCTGGTTTGGAATGGCCCGCTTGGCGCCTTTGAGATCGCACCTTTCGACGCGGCAACCAATGCAGCAGCAACAAAGGCTGCCGAACTGTCCAAGGCGGGCAAGCTTGTTTCTGTTGCAGGCGGTGGAGATACCGTCGCGGCCCTGAATCAGGCAGGTGCCGCGGAAGATTTCACCTATATATCCACCGCTGGCGGGGCATTCCTTGAGTGGATGGAAGGCAAAGAACTGCCCGGCGTTGCTGCACTCGCAGGCTAAGGACAACGGGGGGCGGCCCTTGCGCCCCTCGTATCCCCGCAAGGCGTTTTTGAACGAAAGACGTCTTGGGGGATGGCCGGTTTCCTGATGTTTGCGATAACATCGTGTCCGGTTGCGCTAACACATTTGCAACGCCGTGTTGCGGGCCCTATCGGTTTGAAAACTCTGCTTTCATACAAAGGGCGAACCGATGAAAACCACCAGAACCGTTCAAAAAATCCTGAGCCACTATGAAGGCGAAACAGCAGGCGTAAAGGGCAACCTTGCCCGCATGTTGATGAACGGCAAGCTGGGTGGCACCGGCAAGATGATTATTCTGCCCGTTGACCAAGGGTTCGAACATGGTCCTGCGCGGTCGTTCGCGCCAAATCCTGCGGCCTATGATCCGCATTATCATTTTCAATTGGCGATTGATGCAGGTTTGAACGCATATGCGGCACCTCTGGGCATGATCGAGGCCGGTGCCGATACCTTTGCAGGACAAATCCCGACAATCCTGAAAGTGAACTCGGCCAACTCTCTGATCCCTGATGCGGCACCAAAAACGCAAGCGATTACGGCTTCGGTGGACGACGCACTACGTCTGGGCTGTTCTGCAATTGGCTTTACGATCTATCCGGGGTCGTCTGCCGCGCTTAACATGTTCAGCGATATTGCCGAAATGCGCAAAGAGGCTGCGGCCAAGGGCATTGCGACTGTGATCTGGTCCTATCCCCGCGGTGAGGCACTGGACAAGAATGGCGAGACAGCGATTGATATCGCAGCATATGCCGCGCAGATTGCGGCCTTGTTGGGCGCACATATCATCAAGATCAAGCTAAGCACCGATCACCTGAGCCTGCCCGAAGCCAAGAAAGTCTATCAAGACAAATTGATCGATATCTCAACCCAGGCGGCCCGCGTGCGCCACTGCGTCGACAGCGCACTTGGTGGACGTCGTATTACGGTATTTTCGGGCGGTGCGGCCAAGGGTGCTGATGCGGTTTATGACGATGCGCGCGCAATCCGCGATGGCGGTGGCAACGGGTCGATCATTGGCCGGAATTCATTCCAGCGCGACCGTGATGATGCGCTGTCAATGCTGGGCAAACTTGTCGATATTTATCGCGGCAAAGCATAGCCGCAAACAAACGGCAAATCCGTCGCGGGGGGTGTTGCGACAATCCGCACGGTTTGTCGTTGATCGCGCTGACCGTGGACCTTGGTGGTCATGGTCGTTGACCTTTTCATTTGCGGATGGTTCCTTTCATACTCCCGCTTAACGAAAGGTGTTCCAGATGCTGTCATCATCACAACAACTGAAGGCAGCAAAAAGCTTTGTTCGCGCTGCTTTGCAGGACGCCGGACTGCCTTGGGACGATGCCGAAGGGCAGGCTTTTCGCGCCCGCTTTGATGTGCAATTCCCCCGATTATTTGAACTTTTTGCAACGTTGTACGGGGACCACGAGACCTGTCTTGATCACCTTGCAAAGCTTGTTGTTGTTGCATTCACGTCATGGCGTGACCGCCCTGACGATCTGAAGTCGCTTGATGAATCCCGCGAGGCCAACCCGGACTGGTTCCAGTCGAACAAGATGCTTGGCGCTTTTTGCTATGTTGATCGCTATGCCGGCGACCTGTCCGGTCTAAGAGAGCATGTTCCGTATTTCAAAGAACTCGGCATTACTTACCTGCATTTGATGCCCCTGTTCGATTGCCCGAAGGAAAACTCTGACGGCGGCTATGCGGTTTCCAGTTACCGCGAAGTGCGCGCTGACCTTGGCACAATGGCGGACCTACGCGCACTGGCCACAGACCTGCGCGCATCCGGTATTTCTTTGGTTCTGGATTTCGTCTTTAACCACACGTCTGATGAACATGAATGGGCGAAGAAAGCGGCGGCAGGCGATCCCGCGTTTTCCGACTATTACTGGATCTTTGATGACCGCCGCATGCCGGATGCCTTCGAGCGCACCGTCCGCGAGGTTTTCCCTGACGATCACCCAGGTGCCTTCATCCAGATGGAAGACGGCAGATGGATCTGGTCGACATTTCATTCGTTCCAATGGGATCTCAATTACTCCAATCCAGCTGTTTTCTGCGCGATGGCTGGCGAAATGCTGGCGCTTGCCAATCAGGGTGTCGATCTGATCCGCATGGACGCGGTTGCGTTTATCTGGAAACGACTGGGTACAACCTGCGAAAGCCAACCAGAGGCGCATCTTTTGCTGCGGGCCTTCAACAGCGTGTGTCGCATGGCGGCGCCGTCACTGCTGTTCAAATCCGAAGCGATCGTCCACCCCGATGAGGTTGTATCCTACATCGATCCCGAGGAATGCCCGATTTCCTATAATCCATTGCTGATGGCACTTAGCTGGGAGGCACTTGCGACACGCAACGTCGCTTTGATCGATCAGGCGATCACGCGACGGCAACCCATCAATACTGACTGTGCATGGGTCAACTACGTGCGCAGTCATGATGACATAGGCTGGACCTTTGCCGACGAAGACGCTGCAGAGCTTGATATCTTGGGATTTGATCATCGGCTGTTTCTGAACACGTTCTATACGAACAACTTCGAAGGCAGCTTTGCGCGCGGTGTCCCGTTTCAATACAACCCCAAGACCGGTGACTGCAGGGTTTGCGGAACAACAGCATCTTTGACCGGTGTCGAAGCGGGTGATGCCGGTGGCATTGACCGTATGCTTCTACTTTATGGCATTGCTTTCTCTGCCGGAGGGATACCGCTGATCGCGCTGGGGGATGAAGTTGGTCAACTCAACGATCATTCCTACAAAGACCACAAAGGCCGCGCGAATGACCAGCGCTGGGTCGGGCGCCCGATCCGGCCTGACAGCCTTTATGATCAACGCAACGACCCGACCACGCCTGCCGGGCAAATCTTTGCGGGCATGAAGCGCTTGATCGAGGCACGGCGCGCAACGCCCGCGTTCGCGGGCAATGCAATTGCAAGCTTTCCTACCGGTAATCCGCACGTCTTGGGATATGTGCGCAGCAACCAAGGGCAGGATGTTTATGTGCTGGCCAATTTTGGCGATGATGCACAAGATATTGCTGCCGACCGGTTCCTGCAAACGCCCCCGCGTATGACGGATCTGATCACCGGAGAAAGCCTGCACGTCCGTGCCGGTCTGACGCTGGCGGCGCACCAGATCGTCTGGCTGGCCTAGCCCCTCACTTTGGACACCCCCCCTTTCGCTGCAATTGCACCAATGACCGGGTCTCTACAAAGGGTAGGCCTGATTGATCGCGTTGAAGGTAATCTTCTGACCCTGTCCGCTGATTTTGGCGAGGTGCTTCTTGATCGACAGCCAATGGTTGGGGTTGGCGTAGTGTTTTCCAAAGCCAAAACAGCATTATTACGAGAATTGTCAGTTCAGGTAGCGACAGGACACCCGAATTGCGCACCGCGTCCGGAAACGCAGAAGCCCCCGGTCCCGTAAATGCGGATCCAGCGGCGATGAAAAACCCGATACACATCCGCAAAAGATGCTGGGCGATCCGATGTCTGTTTGATGTCGTTGTCCCAAAGATCATGCGTAGATCGCCGCCTAAAGCGATGGCAGCCATGCCGCACAAGAAGAAGTAATCCTCGGCCGCAAAGCCGAACAAGCGCGCGTCAGGCAATGTCGAAGCGTACCAGCCAGCAATGAACAGAGCTATCGCGTTCAGGGCATTCAACCCAGCGACTGCGGTGAACAACCTTTTTGGACCGCGCGAGCGAATGCGCACTGCCAACACTCCGCTTGCGACCAAGGTCGCACCAAGAACGCCGGCATGAAAGGTGATCCAGAATGTTTCGTATTTGATCGCACCAAGGATCGCGCCCAGCACGGATGCCAATCCCATGCTCAAGGCAAACACACGGCCGGCGCTCACATGCACCTTGCGTCCTTTACGTGATCCAAGGGCAATGGCGCCCACAATGACGGCCAATGTGCCGAGCGTTACATGTGCAAACAATGCGATGATATCCGGGGTGGGCATAACATATCCTTTCCGTTGTGTTGGTTTCGCCCCGCTATGCGCAATCTTGCAGTGTCCTGTCGTCCGTGCATGACGGCGAGGACATTATCACTTTCGAACAATCGGCAGCGTTGATGATGCCATTCAAATCAGCGTATCAAAGAGTATGGGAAACGCGGCTGTTCTGACCCTCGCCGGACTTTGTCTTGGCACTGCCCTAAGCGGACTGCTTACCGTTATAGTGCGACGCGGCAGCCTGAGCGAACGGCTGAGCCTCGGGTTGGTCTATGTCGCCTTCATTGGCATGATCGCGCTTCCGCTCGTGAGAACCTTCGCTGAAAGAGCGTTGGTCAATTACATGCCGCTATTGCTGGTCCTGCTGTTGGTGCTGCCACCGGCCCTCTTTCACTACGTCGCTGCGAAAACAGCGACATCATCACCCGCGCATGTTCCTTGGCGTGATCTGGCGTTGCCATTGACGGGGGCTGTGGTCTGCATCGGGTTCTGGATCCTACCAGCGCAAGCCAAGAAAATGATGCTCGTATCAGGTGAACTGCCTGCGGGGATTTTACCGGTTACGCTCGCCTTGTTGACGTTTGTGTTGATCCTGATCTGGCTCATCGCGTCCTTCGCATACCTTGTCGCGATACTGCGCAGCCTCACGGCCTATCGCGCCCGTATCAGGCAACTGTATTCGGACGTCGAGGAACGGGATTTGCGATGGGTCAACGCGGTGATGGCCCTGATTGTGGTGATCTGGGCGGCGGGGGCTTTTTCCCTCGCAAATGAGAATTTTGCAGATGGCTCTTTGTGCATTGAAGAACTTCTTCTTGCGCTGATCGCTTGCGGCTTGTTGTTCTTGAACATCTTCGCCCCGTTCACGCCCGCAAACGGGGACCTTACGATCGGTGAAGAGGAACCGGACCCCAAATATGCCCGCTCTGCGTTAACCGCCGAGCACGCGGCGACACTGGCCGTCCGTATTGAGAAAGCGATGCAAAAAGATCTGCTTTACCTCGACCCGAACCTGTCGCTGCAAAAATTGTCCCAGCATGTGGGCGCGCTGCCCAACCATGTGTCACAAACACTCAATCAAGAGATCGGCGCTTGCTTCTTCGACTATGTGGCACGCTGGCGGATAGAAGCCTCGAAACCTCTGATCACAGCAGCGGATGCATCGGTTCTCACGGTTGCGCTGGACGTTGGTTTCAACTCGCGGTCAGCTTTCTACAAGGCCTTCAAACGTGAAACCGGCATGACACCGAAGGGTTATCGCACCGCACGACAGAACGTGAGTTAAGAGCTGACATTGGCAAGGGTGCAGCAGACGGTAGTTCCGGCCCGGAGCAGTCATTCACTGCGACGGTCATCGAAGTCAGCTTTGCGGACGAAGCTGCCGTTCTTTTAATGATGATTTATCGATGATTTCGGCGGAAAAATAGCAGTCGAGACGACCGAAATTAACCGCAGATGTGCCGGTTCACTCTTGCTTAGATTTTGGCACACTTGGGCATCTGAGTATCGATTCTCAGCTTAGGGGCTTAAGTTAAAAGTCGCCATGGACCAATTCATAGTCATGGCCCTGACGTGACTACTGGCCCCCTAAACGAGGCTGCACCATACGGAATTCAAGCGGCTCAGAGAACGTAAAGGATTTTTGCACTCCCTCGCACTTGAAATCCACGCTAATTATTAGATCGTAAGGAAAGTTGGACCGATTGAATCCAAATCGGCGCTCCTCAAGGCGAAGTTGAGTAGAGTTGTTTGTGCCATTCCAAAAAATTACAATATCTTCAAGATCAATCAGATTTATTTCTAGCACGGGATCGTTCAGAATGATGCGCTTCGCTGAAAGAACGCACCCTCTATTTCTGACGCTCCTCGCAAAGGAAAAATTTACAATCAACACGCCAGAGTCGTTTCTCTGTCTCACAGAAATCCAAGCATGCATTTCTCCCCAGATGAATTGTTGCCTATCCGTTTTATAAGAGGGCACTGGTTTGCCCACAGGCAAATTTGCTATTCCCAAGAACATGGCAAATAACAGAACTAATGCTACTCCAGTAGTTCCCCTCAAAAACTCAACATCTTTTGCTCAACGCTACCATCCTCAAAACGTGAGTTTTAAATGTAAACAGATCTGATCCCGCTACAAGCGTTCAATCCGTGATATTGCTAGATGGCAGGCATATTCAGCTCAATCTGGCATATTTTCTGGGTGTTAGCGACTGGGTCGCTTGAACATCGTCGATCATTATTTTTCTAATATCGGCTGCGGTGGACAATGCGAAACCCTACAAAAAATAGCACATGTTGCATTCCGCTGCGGCGGCTAGCTCCCGCGCTTAAGATCGAATTGTGCGCTGCGCAGAATTGGCCACAATGGGCACGAAGCCGTCGCTTGCTCCAGCTTGAACCAAGGTCTGCTATGAAGATACT
>CBDTYC010000015.1:0-17485 GCA_965364495.1 uncultured Yoonia sp.
GATTGCTGTTGGCAACGAATGAACGTTTGGTCAGTGCATAGTGCCTGATCAAGGGCGCAGCGTCCCGTACGTTGCGTCCAGTCCTGCCAATAGAAAACGACTGCTAGGCCATGCCGTAAAGGTCTGAATTGTTTGTCCAAAGGGCTGGCCAACCGAAGCCCGGCCGGAACGTGACTTTTGCATCCTTGCCTAGCTGCTTGCCGGTGCAAATCCGACAATCAACTGGCGCAGCCCGAGTGCGGCCCCTGCAAAGATGGCGGCAAAGGTCACAGGGGCGCTGAATGCCAGCAGTGAAAACGCGGAAAGCCCCTGACCGATACTGCACCCGACGGCAACCACGGCACCCACCCCCATGAGCGCGGCGCCCAGAATTTGTCTGCGCAGTTCTCTGGGGTCTTCACAGGCCTCCCAACGGAAATGGCCTTTGATCAGGCTGCCAAAGAATGCGCCGAGCCACACGCCGGCGACCGACCCGATGCCAAAGGACAACGTCTGCCCCGAGGCGGTCATGCCATAGATAATGACTTCTCCGATCGGTGCAGAAAACGTGTGGGAAATTACGGGCAGTTCCTCGAACCCGGTTTCATGGACATAGTGCATGCCTGCCCAAGCGCTGATGACCGAAACGCCAGCGGCAATTGCCCAAAAGATAGAGGCTTTGCTTTGGCGCAAGCTTTGGCCAGAGAGCGCAAGTCCGACAAAAAGCAGCCCAATCACGATCCCGATTATCGAAGCCGAAATGCCGGTCATGTTTCCAAGGGCATGTGCGATCCCTGGAAGCGCCTGTTCGCTTGGCGTCACTGGAAAAAGTGCGACGCGCGCCCATGCCAAAGGCCCTGAGATCGTCGCATAAGCGCT
Organism: uncultured Yoonia sp.; assembly: GCA_965364495.1. Lineage (GTDB taxonomy): Bacteria > Pseudomonadota > Alphaproteobacteria > Rhodobacterales > Rhodobacteraceae > Yoonia. Next base: position 859 of record CBDTYC010000015.1, read on the forward strand.
GATGCCCATCACAAGGACGATGACAAAAGACCTAAGATCACCGCCACCCAAACGCGCGAGCGCGCCATAGCCGCAGTTGCCTGCCATCGCCATGCCGTATCCGAAAAGACCGCCGCCAACGATGCTGGCCAGAGGCATCCACTGTTGAGAGAGATAGAAGGAATTCGCAGGATCGAACCAGCCAAACGCCATAAGAGAGAAGCTGCCAACCACTGCAGACCCGATCGCAAGCACCCACATCCGCAAACGCAGATCGTTACCGCCATAAAGGTAGTCTTCGATTGCCCCCAATGTGCAGAACCGTCCAAGTCGCGCAGCCAGGCCAAGCAAAATGCCGCCAAACAGCCCTATCAGCGCAGCAAAATTTGCTTCGCCCAATGCGTCAAGCATGGGTGTTCCTCCCTGTATATTGACCGGCAACCACTCCCATAGTTGCTGATCAGTCGGTGTTGCAGAACAACTCGTAGACCAGCCCGATGATTTTCCGGGATTTGTCGTCAGTCAAGCTATAATAGATTGTCTTGCCTTCGCGCCTCGGTCGGACAAGGCCCTCGAGCCTTAGTCGCCCGAGTTGTTGGGACACAGCGGCCTGCCGTGCTGACAAGAGCGTCTCCAACTCGGTCACGGATTTTTCGCCATTGACCAAATGGCACAAGATCATCAACCGGCCTTCGTGGCTGATTGCCTTAAGGTAGTTGGTCGCGATCGTTGCATTGTCCATCATTTGGTCAAGATGGTCATCGTCAATCTGTTCGTCGAAAACGGGAAGTGTCATTAGCTGGCTTAGCCCTATTTGGTCCAAATAGTGTCACTTGTGTACATGCTCGCGCTACTAAAATCAAAACATACGCCTTGCAACCAAATAGGTGGTCAGCCTTTCGTAGCGATAGACAACTATATCGGGTTCAGTTTCTGATTTTCACCTCAAATGGAATGTCTTCTTGCATCAGCATCTGGCCCAGCAACCCCCAGAAGAAATCCTCTTCGGGGTAGCCTTCGATGCGGCTCTGCTCAACGCCATCGACGAGCAATACAAACGTCGGCGTGAAATTCACGCGGCGTGAAAGCGTGATGTCGTCGGGTATCGGGTCAAGGATATTTATGCGACGCAGCGGGGCCGCTTGCCCTTCGGATGTCTTTGGATAGATCGGGCCAATTTCACTGTTCCAGCGTGCGCACCACATACAGCCGGGTTCTTCTGCCATAACCAGCGTAGCCTCGGCAAAGGCTGACGTCGCTGAAAGCACAACAGCCGCTGCCATTGCGTGAACCATGGAAATAAAAGCAGTGGTCAAACGATTAAACATTCAATAATCTTAATATGAATTAGTGTTGTGATCAAGGACCCTGTACAATGCTTGACATAAGTTATCTTGGGGCCGCGCTTGCAGGCCTGTTGTCATTCTTCACACCTTGCGTGTTGCCCATGGTGCCTTTCTACCTGTGCTATATGGCGGGCCTGTCAATGAACGAGCTGCGCTCTGACACTGCAATCAGCTCAGTCGTCCAAAGGCGTCTTGTTGTTTCTGCGGTCTTTTTTGCATTCGGGGTGACAACCATCTTTGTCCTTTTGGGGATGGGCGCGACCGCGGTCGGGCAAACCTTCGGGGCATGGCGAGATACATTGCGCTATGTCGCGGCGGCAATCCTTTTGGTATTTGGCCTGCATTTTCTGGGTATTATCAAAGTGCCCTTGCTGTACCGCGAGGCAAAGTTCGAAAGCACGGCGGCGCCCTCGACGATCCTCGGTGCCTACTTGATGGGGCTGGCGTTCGGCTTTGGTTGGACCCCCTGCGTCGGTCCGGCTTTGGCGGCAATCCTGATGGTCGCAAGTGGCATGGGGGATATTTGGCAAGGCGGTTTGCTCTTGCTTGTTTACGGGCTGGCAATGACAGCACCGTTTGTCGTTGCCGCGCTCTTTGCCCGCCCATTTCTTGGCTGGCTTCAGCGGAACCGCCAGTATCTGGGGCAGGTAGAGCGCGTTATGGGCGTTATGTTGATCGTCTTTGCTGTGCTGATCGCCACCAACTCTGTCAATTACATCGCTCAATGGATGATTGATGTGCTGCCCGCATTTGGAAATTTAGGATAGGAGGTCCAGACAATGATTTTTCGCAGAACACTGATAGCAGCCGCGCTTGTTTTCGCATTGCCCGCTTTGGCAGCAACCTTAGGTGACGACGGGCTGCACAAGGCAGATTGGATGCGCGATACATTCAAAGACTTGCGCGAGGACCTTGAAGAAGCAAACGCTGAAGGTAAGCGGTTGCTGGTCATTATCGAGCAGCGCGGATGTATCTACTGTACCAAAATGCACGAGGAAGTTTTCCCGACGCCTGAAATCTCTGCCGCGCTCAATGACATGTATTTCGTTGTTCAAATCAACATGTTCGGCGACATTGAAGTGACCGACTTTGACGGCACAACACTGCCCGAGAAAGAAATGGTGCGCCGCTGGAACTTGCTTTTCACGCCAACGATGATGTTTTTCCCGAATCAAGTGGCCGAGGACGCCAAAGCCACCGATGCAGCGGTCGCGGTTATGCCAGGTGCATTCGGTCGTTGGACAACCTTGAATCTTCTCAATTGGGTTGTCGAAGAAGGCTATGACAGCGACGAAACATTCCAGAAATACCATGCGCGGATCATTCAAGAGCAAGGAATCATTGAATAAATCCTGACCATTAATGCAAACATTCAAATAGTTGATTTTATTGTTGCGACTCTTGGATGGTGTGGGCTACGGTATACCGAAGATGTTTATGGTTCAGGGAGGGATCATGAAGCGAATACTAAGCACATGCGCAGTTATGGCTGTTGCAACGGTAGCATTTTCAGAGGGCGTAGCACCTGATGATGTTCAATTCAGTGAATATGGCGAAGTAGAGATGTCGTTGTCCGGTGCATCGGGCGATGCTGCGGCTGGTCTTGAGATCATGGTTGCACGCGGCAAGGGCAACTGCATTGCTTGCCATCAGGTGACCGCGCTCGAGGAATATCCGTTCCACGGCGAAGTCGGCCCGACATTGGATGGCGTCGGCGATTACCGTTCGGCTGCAGAATTACGCGGCATCGTGGCAAACGCCAAGATGACTTACGAGGGCACGATCATGCCAGCGTTTTACCGCACAAGCGGTTTCACCAGACCCGGAAATGCCTTTACCGGCAAAGCAGCCGAGGGCGAGCTTGCGCCTTTGTTGACAGCGCAAGAGATCGAAGATGTCGTAGCCTACCTTCTAACCTTGAAAGACTGATCTGTTTTCAACAGACACCTAGGAGAAAAGATGAAACTTACACGCAGACATACGCTTGTTATGGCGTTTGGCTCCGCGGTTGCAGCAATGCTGCCGGTGCGGGCCTTTGCAGCCCTCGAAGACGAGATTGCCGCGTTCACTGGCGGCGCTGACGTCGGTTCCGAGGGCATTACACTGATTGCGCCCGAGATTGCCGAGAATGGCAATACGGTCCCGATCGAGGTCAATGCGCCCGGAGCAGAGGCGATCATCGTATTCGCAGCAGGCAATCCAACGCCAGCCGTTGCGACATTCAACTTTGGCCCGCTCGCAGCAGCACAATCCGCAGCGACGCGAATTCGCCTTGCTGGCACGCAGGATGTGATCGCGATCGCACGTATGCCCGACGGCAGCTTTGTGCAGGCCAGTCAGGAAGTAAAAGTCACCATCGGCGGCTGCGGCGGCTGAGTGAAGGAAAGATAAAATGGCAGAAAATGTAAAACCCCGCGTACGTGTCCCACGCGATGCTACCGCTGGCGAAGTGATCACGATCAAGACGCTGATCAGTCACACGATGGAGTCCGGCCAACGCAAAGACGGTGACGGAAACGCTATTCCACGTTCGATCATCAACCGTTTCACCTGTTCGTTCAACGGCGAGACAGTGATTGACGTCAAGCTTGAACCGGCAATTTCGACAAACCCGTATTTCGAGTTTCAGGCGATTGTTCCCGAAACCGGAACATTCGAATTCACTTGGTACGACGATGACGGTGACGTCTACACGGACAGCAAAGACATTACGGTCGGCTAACGACTGCGCCAGCGCCAGGGAGGGCCACGGACTATGAACTCATTGCTTAAAACAGGTGTTGCAGCTGTCGCGATTTTTGCGGCATGTGCGGTTCAAGCTGACGAAGAAGCCAATCTGATCGTCAACGAAGAAATCGAGATTACCGTACGCACGGACGCACCGGCGCATGTCGAAAACCTGAGTACAATCTATTCCGGTTGGGTTTTTCGTTCAGACGAAACGCAGGCCCTGCAAATGGATGACTTTGAAAATCCGGGCATGATCTTCGTCGATGATGCGCTTGAGGCCTGGAACGCGGTCGAGGGCACGGAGGGCAACTCCTGTGCATCCTGTCATGGCGAACCGGAAAGCATGGCTGGTGTTCGCGCCGTCTATCCGAAGTGGAACGATGCGGCCGAAGAAGTTCGCACCATCGCGATGCAGGTCAACGGCTGCCGGACCGAACAAATGGGCGCGGAAGAATGGAAATACGATGGGGACGACATGTTGAACATGGAGGCTATGTTGGCTTCCGTTTCACGTGGTATGCCTGTCGATGTGGCAATTGATGGTCCTGCCCAAACGATGTGGGAAATGGGTCGTGACCTGTACTATACGCGCACTGGCCAGCTTGATCTGTCTTGCGCCAATTGCCACGAAGACAACTACGGCAATAACATTCGTGCAGACCACCTCAGCCAAGGGCAAATCAACGGTTTTCCAACATATCGTTTGAAAAACGCAAAGCTGAACGGCGTCCAGTCACGTTTCCGCGGTTGTATCCGTGATACACGCGCCGAGACCTATGCTGTTGGATCCGAAGAGTTTATCGCGCTCGAGCTCTATGTCGCGTCCCGTGGAAACGGATTGTCGGTCGAAGGACCCTCTGTCCGCAACTAATACTCCGTGATCAGCCCGTACCCTTGAAAGGGGTGCGGGCTTTTCTTTCACTTTAAACATTCAGCTTTCGGAATGTGATTGCTGTCAGACAGGATAATTCACATGATATCGCGTCGGGATTTCTTGCAAGCGAGTATGGCAGCGTCAGCAATCGTTGGCGCATCGGGCTTTGGCAACTGGGGTAAACTGGCGGCGCAGCAAGCTCTTAGTCAAAGTGATCTGCTCCAGTTTGACACCTTCGGCAATGTTTCCCTGATCCATATCACGGATATCCATGCACAGCTGAAACCAATCTGGTTTCGGGAACCCCAGATCAATATCGGCGTTGGCGCAAACAGTGGTCAGGTGCCGCATATAACGGGTGCTGACTTCCGCAAACTTTACGGGATCGAAGACGGCAGCGCGTCGCACTACGCGCTAAGCTACGATGATTTCTCTGCTCTGGGGCAGGCCTATGGTCGCATGGGGGGCATGGATCGTGTGGCAACTGTGGTGAACAGTATCCGCGCTGACCGTCCGGATGCACTGCTTCTGGATGGTGGTGACACATGGCACGGGTCCTATACCTGCTACAAAACCCAAGGGCAGGACGTCGTCAATGTGATGAACCTGCTGAAGCCGGATGCGATGACCTTCCACTGGGAATTCACGCTTGGCTCTGACCGTGTCCGCGACATTGTCGGTGATTTGCCATTTGCGGCCCTTGGCCAGAACATCTTTGACGCCGAGTGGGACGAGCCAGCCGAGGATTTTGCCCCTTACAAGTTCTACGAAAGTGGAGGCGTCAAGATCGCTGTTATCGGGCAAGCGTTCCCCTATATGCCTATTGCCAATCCGGGCTGGATGTTCCCCGAGTATTCATTCGGTATTCGTGACCAACGGATGCAAGAGATGGTTGATGAAGTCCGCGGGCAGGGTGCCGAACTGGTTGTTTGCCTGTCGCACAATGGTTTCGACGTCGACAAGAAGATGGCAGAGCGTGTGAGTGGCATTGATGTCATCCTGTCGGGTCACACGCATGACGCGCTGCCCGAACCTGTGCTGATCGGCGAAACGATTGTTGTTGCCTCGGGCTCGAACGGCAAGTTCGTAAGCCGTGTTGACCTTGATGTCCGCGACGGCCGCATGATGGGTTTCCGCCACAAACTGATCCCGATCTTTTCGGACGTGATCGCGCCTGATCCAGAGGTGGCCGCCGCTATTGACGCAGAACGGGCGCCGTTCCTGGATGACCTGACAGAAGTGATTGGAAAAACCGCAGACGATACATTGCTTTACCGTCGGGGCAATTTCAACGGATCTTGGGACGACCTGATTTGTGATGCTTTGATCCAAGAGCGTGATGCCGACATTTCGATGTCGCCAGGCGTCCGGTGGGGGCCTTCTATTATGCCCGGTCAGGACATCACGCGCGAAGACCTGTTCAACGTCACATCCATGACCTACCCCAACGCATATCGCACTGAAATGACGGGGGAATTCATCCATACAATCATGGAAGACGTCGCAGACAACCTGTTCAACACCGACCCCTACTACCAGCAAGGTGGCGACATGGTTCGTGTCGGCGGCATGGGCTACCGGATCGACATCAACAAACCGATCGGAGAGCGGATCTCTGACATGACGCTGCTGAGGACCGGAGAAGCGATTGATCCTGCCAAGACCTACGTGGTTGCGGGGTGGGCTTCTGTGAACGAAGGCACCGAAGGCCCGCCGATCTGGGACGTCGTCGAGTCCCATATCCGCAAACTGGGTACCGTAAGTGTGGCGCCAAACAATAGCGTCGAAGTGATCGGCGCATAGGAGACAATGGCAATGGATGAATTCTTTAAACCCTCCAGACGCTCTTTCTTGCGCGGAAGTGCAGCGTTGGCGGCGGGCTCTGCCGCTGGTGTCGCTTCGGCAGAAGGTGCAGACCCTCTGATCACAGAGCTACAGGACTGGGCGTCTTACACAGGCGTCGGCGTTGACGAAACGCCCTACGGTTTGCCAATCCGATTTGAGAGCGACGTGATCCGCCGGAGTGTCGAGTGGCTGACGGCTTCACCTATTTCGTCGATCAATTTTACACCTATTCATGCGTTGGAAGGCACAATCACACCGCAAGGGTGTGCATTCGAACGGCATCATTCCGGTGCCATCGAATTGACGAAGGACGACTACCGTTTGATGATCAACGGTCTGGTCGATAAGCCTTTGGTCTTTCATTACAGCGATCTGGAACGCCTGCCGCGCGAAAACCATGTGTATTTCTGCGAATGTGCCGCCAACACAGGCATGGAATGGGCCGGGGCGCAGTTGAACGGCGCACAGTTTACCCACGGCATGATCCACAACATGGAATACACTGGCGTGCCCTTGCGGACATTGTTGCGCGAGGCGGGTCTCGAAGCTGCTGGTGATCTGTCGGACAAGTGGGTCTACGTTGAGGGCGCAGATGCATCGTCCAACGGTCGGTCCATTCCGATGGAAAAGGCACTGGATGACGTTCTGGTTGCGTTCAAGGCAAACGGCGAAGCGCTGCGGATGGAGCATGGCTATCCGGTACGTCTGGTTGTTCCCGGCTGGGAAGGCAACATGTGGGTGAAATGGCTGCGCCGCATAGAGGTCACTGATATGGCCGTTGGCAGCCGCGAAGAAACTTCGAAGTACACTGACCTTTTCGAAGATGGCGTTGCGCGAAAGTGGACTTGGGTCATGGATGCCAAGTCGGTCATTACATCGCCAAGCCCGCAAATGCCGATAACACACGGCGCGGGACCGCTTGTGATTTCCGGCCTTGCCTGGTCCGGTCACGGTCAGATTACCCGTGTTGATGTATCCAAAGACGGCGGCATCACTTGGGAAACCGCACGCCTTGGTAAACAGGGTGATACGAAAGCGTTGACGCGTTTCTATCTTGATACGGACTGGTCGGGTGATCCGATGCTGTTGCAGTCACGCGCGATGGACGAAACCGGATATGTGCAGCCGACCAAAAATCAGCTTCGCGACGTGCGCGGTGAAAACGCGGTCTATCACAACAACTGCATTCAAACTTGGTTTGTGAACGAAGAAGGGATCGCCGAGAATGTCGAAGTCTCCTAATCTTTTTATACCAGCGGCCAGCGGGACAGTATTGGTCCTTGGATTGGCATATGGCATCTCGTCGCGCGATTACGGCGCGGAAACCATTGAGGTACTCGAGACGCGCGTCGAACAGATCGAGGCAAGTGCTGCACAGGCAAGCGCGAGCGCACAAGAAGGCGCTGCGGAAGTTGCCCGCCTCCAATCCGAGTTGGAAGAACAACTGCTGACCGCTGCCACGCGCACCAGCTTGACGGAACCTGCACCATCAATCGCAGGCACCTATGGTCTTGGCAGGGTCGCACTTGAAGAAGAGTTGGCGGCTTGGAATGTCGATGTCCTTCCGGATGGGCGGGGCCTGCCGGACGGGCGCGGTGATGTGCTGACGGGCGAAGAGGTTTTTGTTGAAAAATGCGCTTCCTGTCACGGTGATTTCGCTGAAGGTGTAGGTAATTGGCCAGTCCTTGCAGGTGGTTTTGACACCTTGGCCAACAAGGATCCGGTCAAGACTGTTGGGTCATATTGGCCGTATCTGTCGACAGCCTGGGACTACATCAACCGGTCAATGCCATTCGGCGAGGCCGGCACCCTGACAGCCGACGAAACCTACGCGATTGTCGCTTACATCATGTATTCCAACGACATGGTCGATGATGACTTTGAACTGAGCAATGAAAACTTCACCGACGTAGAGATGTACAACAGCGACGGCTTTGTCGTCGATGACCGTCCAGAGCTTGAGTATGCCCAGTGGCGGACCGAACCTTGCATGGCGAACTGCAAGCCGACAGTCGAGATTACGATGCGCGCCACGTTCCTGGACGTGACCCCGGAAGGCGGTGGCGAGTCTGTGATGAACGATGCGTCAAGTGATGATAGCCCGGTGTTTTCGGCTGCAGCGGGGGCATCAGATGAAAGTGCCGCCGAGACCGGTGCAACGGGGATTGATCCTGCGCTTGTCGCTGCGGGCGAAGGTGCCTTTCGTCAATGCAAGACCTGCCACGAAGTCGGCGCAGGCGCGACCAACCGGACAGGTCCGGCTTTGAATGGTATCTTGGGGCGCACGATCGGTTCTGTTGACGGTTTTCGCTATTCCGGTGTTTTCCAAGAAGCGACAGCAGCCGGAACAGTCTGGGATGAAGAAAACCTGGCCGCGTTCCTTGCTGACCCGCGTGGCATGATGGCCGGAACAAAGATGTCATTCCGCGGTGTGCGCGAAGAAGCGGATATTGCAGCATTGATCGCTTACATCCAGAGCTTTGATGAGTGATGCGCTTTGGGCTCCTTTTCGCTGGATTGGTTTCAATCGCTAGCCTCGCCTACGGCGAGGTTGGCGGCGATCCAGAAAACGGAGAGCGCATTTTTGCTCAATGCAGCGGTTGTCATCAAGTTGGTCAAGGGGCAGTTGACCGGATCGGTCCACAACTCAACAATATTTTCGACCGCTCGGCCGGAACTGCCGAAGGGTTTCGCTATTCGGCCGGTCTGGAACGCGCTGCAGCAGGGGGACTGACGTGGGACTACGAAACACTCGACAGTTTTATCGAGAACCCGCGTTCGCTTGTTTCCAAGACACGGATGAGTTTTCGGGGGCTAAGCGACCAGCAGGACCGCGATGATCTGCTGGCCTACTTGCGCCAGTTTTCAGCAAGCCCAGAGAATATTCCAGAAGCGGCCCCAACAGCCGCAGTCGTTGACCACGAAGTGGCCCCCGAGATTTTGGCGATCATCGGGGACCCGGCCTATGGCGAGTATCTGTCAGGCGAATGTACGACTTGCCACCAAACCGGCGGCGCGGGCGACGGAATTCCATCAATCGTAAACTGGCCCAGCGGTGATTTTGTAACAGCGATGCATGCTTACAAAGCGGGCGTTCGGGCCCATCCAGTCATGCAAATGATGGCGGGCAGGCTGTCAGACGAGGAAATCGCAGCCTTGGCTGCGTATTTCGAAAGCATCGAGTGAATGATGCGCAAAGGGAGGACGATAAATGACGTTCAATAGAAGAACTTTCATGGGTTCCGCAGCAATGACCGCGGGTCTGCTTGCAGCACCGATGGTACGTGCGCAGGGCAAGCCCCGCGTCGTAATCGTTGGCGGTGGCGCCGGCGGTGCGACTGCGGCCCGCTATATTTCGAAAGATAGCGACGGTGCGATTGACGTGACATTGGTTGAGCCATCGCGCACTTACTACACTTGCTTCTTTTCAAACCTCTACCTTGGCGGTTTTCGCAGTATGCAGTCACTGGGCCATAGTTATGGCACGCTTGCTGCTGAATACGGGATCAACGTTGTCCATGACTGGGCAATTGGTGTGGATCGTGACGCAAAGACCGTCACATTGGCTGGCGGTGCCAGTTTGCCCTACGACCGTTTGATCTTGTCGCCGGGTATCGATTTCGTGGATGGTGCGGTCGAAGGCTGGGATGTTTCAGCGCAAAACGCGATGCCGCATGCCTACAAGGCCGGATCGCAGACTGAACTTCTCAAGGCGCAAATCATGGCGATGCCACAAGGAGGGACATTTGCGATGGTCGCGCCGCCTAACCCGTATCGCTGCCCACCCGGACCTTACGAGCGCGTTTCGATGGTGGCGCATCTGCTGAAGCAAACAAATCCGACCGCGAAGATTCTGATCGCCGACCCCAAGGAAAGTTTCTCGAAGCAGGGGCTTTTCGAAGAGGGGTGGAACGACAACTACACAGGCATGATTGAACGGGTCGGCCCAGATTTCGGTGGTGGCAATGTTGCCGTCGATCCTGCCGCGATGACTTTGTCGATTGATGGTGACGTGAGCAACGTTGACGTCTGCAACGTGATCCCCGCAATGAAGGCGGGACGCATTGCAGAGCTTGCAGGCATCACCGACGGCAATTGGGCACCTGTGAATGCAGCCGATATGTCCTCGAAAATGGACGCCAGCATCCACGTGTTGGGCGATGCCGCAGCGCAGGGCGATATGCCGAAATCAGGGTTCTCGGCGAATAGTCAGGCCAAAGTCTGCGCAAATGCGGTACGCGGTGCGCTGACGGGTTCGACGGTGTTCCCGGCACGCTTTGCCAATACATGCTGGTCACTGATCGACACCAATGATGGTGTCAAAGTCGGTGCAACCTACGAAGCAACAGACGAAAAGATCGCAAAAGTCGACGGTTTTGTCAGTCAGACCGGCGAAAGCGACGACGTTCGCGAAGCGACCTACCAAGAGTCCATTGGCTGGTACGACGGTATAACAGCCGACATGTTTGGCTAAAACGATGTGGGCCTTGATTTGTGTCAGGGCCCGCTTCGCACTGAACGGGTAATCTAGACACTATGGAGGAAGAATTATGAAGAATTTCTATGTATCCGCATTTCTAGGGATGATGGCATTGCCTGCCGCTGCGCAAGATGCAGTGACCTATCCGTTTGAAGGCAGTTTTGATGACGCTACATTTTCGGTAGAAAGCGCGATCATCGGGCGAGGTCTTGTCATCGACTATGTCAGTCATACTGGCGACATGCTCAACCGGACTGCCGCTGATGTGGGCAGTGACAAGATGCTTTTTGAGGGCGCAGATATATTTCTATTCTGTTCCGCACAGCTTTCACGCGAAGTCATGGAGGCGGATCCGATGAATATCGCATACTGCCCCTACGGTATTTTCGTCACCGAAAAGGATGGCGAAGTACTGGTCGGTCACCGCGCCTTCCCAGACGGCGAGATGCAGAAAGTCGAAGCACTGCTGACCGAGATCATTCAAGACGCAGTTGACGGTTAAGGGCAAAGATGGATTACGACGGTTTTTTTGCGGAAACGCTTGGGAAGTTGCATGACGAAGGCAACTATCGTGTCTTTGCTGACCTTGAACGGCATAGAGGCAACTTTCCGACCGCCACCAATCACGGCGACCAAACGCGCGATGTGACGATCTGGTGTTCGAATGATTATTTGGGCATGGGTCAGCATCCTGATGTGATTTCTGCGATGCATGCGGCACTGGACAAGGTTGGTGCGGGGGCTGGTGGGACCCGCAATATCTCCGGTACGACCCACAATCATGTGCTTCTCGAGGCGGAATTAGCCGATTTGCATGGAAAAGAGGCCGCATTGCTGTTCACCAGCGGATATGTGTCCAACTGGGCGGCGTTAGGCACTCTTGCCAGCAAGATACCGGATTGCCTTGTTTTGTCTGATGCCCTCAATCACGCGAGTATGATTGAAGGCATCCGCCATTCCAAAGCCGAACGGCAGATATGGCGCCACAACGATCTGGAACATCTCGAGGAATTGTTGGCCGCGCAACCGATTGATCGTCCGAAATTGATCGCTTTCGAAAGTGTGTATTCAATGGACGGCGACATTGCCCCGATTGGTGCCATTTGTGATCTTGCAGACAAATACAATGCGATGACCTATCTGGATGAAGTCCACGCCGTCGGCCTTTACGGCCCCCGTGGTGGCGGCATTGCCGAGCGTGAAGGTCTGATGGACCGATTGACCATTATTGAAGGAACGCTTGGGAAAGCGTTTGGCGTGATGGGTGGATATATTGCGGCCTCTGCAAATCTTTGCGACTTTATCCGGTCGTTTGCGAGCGGTTTTATCTTTACGACGGCATTGCCGCCCGCTGTTGCAGCCGGTGCGACGGCATCGATCCAACATCTCAAGACCAGCCAGATCGAAAGAGACGTTCACAAAGCCAAAGTAACCGAAGTGCGCGCACAGCTTGAGGCAATTGGCATCCCGCATATTGATAACCCGAGCCACATCATCCCTGTGATGGTTGGTGATCCGGTCAAATGCAAATACCTGTCCGATATCTTGATGAAAGACTATGGCATCTACATTCAGCCGATCAATTATCCGACCGTTCCGAAAGGAACAGAGCGTTTGCGGATTACGCCGTCGCCCGTACATTCCGCTGCTGACATCGCGCATTTGGTCGGTGCTTTGGAAACACTTTGGACACAGTGCAAGCTGGCGCGCATTCCCATGGCTGCCCAGTAGAATTGACCCATATCAAAGTAAATTGAGCTGCGTGTTGTTACTTGCCAGACAACTGGGAAGGATGGGCCAATGCTGGAAGATCTGATTGAGACATTCGGGCATGATGCCGTTTTGGCAGTCGTTGGCGCGGTGGTTGGTTTCGTCTTTGGCGCTGCGGCCCAGCACTCGCGCTTTTGCCTGCGTGCGGCCACGGCCGAGGTGGCAGAAGGACTGCTTGGCCCGCGGCTTTCCATCTGGTTGATCGCTTTTTCAACGGCCGTGCTGGGCGTTCAAGTTCTTATCTCTGCCGGTCTGCTGGATGTTGCCGAAAGTCGCCAGTTGGCCACGATCGGCAGCATGTCAGGCGCAATCATAGGCGGACTGATGTTTGGTGTCGGGATGATCCTTGCGCGGGGTTGTGCAAGCAGACTGCTTGTTCTGTCAGCGACGGGAAATTTGCGGGCCATCGTGACAGGACTTGTTTTGACACTGGTCGCACAATCGGCACTTCGGGGTGCACTGTCGCCCTTGCGCGAAGACCTCGCTGCACTCTGGACTGTCTCGGGTGGTGCAGCGCGCAATTTGTTGACGCAGCTTGGCGCGACGCCGCATTTGGTTGCATCTGGCGCTGTCATCGCCGTTGGTCTGGCAGTCGTCCACGCGCGCCGCAATGCGGTGCAAACCAGCCACATTATCGCTGCTCTCGGCGTTGGCCTCGCGGTCGCGTTGGGATGGTTGGGCACCTATACGGTGGCCATGAATTCCTTTGATGTTGTGGCAATATCATCTGTTACATTCACCGGCCCATCCACGGATACGCTGATGGGTCTTGTGAACAGCACACAGCTTCCGCTGGGGTTTGGTGTGGGACTGGTGCCGGGCGTCTTTGTCGGGGCAGGGGCAATGGCCCTGTTCACGGGCGAAGCGAAAATCCAGCGGTTCGGCCCGGACACCCCGATGGAGGTCTATCTGGTCGGAGCTGCGCTCATGGGTTTTGGCAGCATGTTGGCGGGGGGCTGCGCAGTTGGAGCCGGAATGTCGGGTGGTGCGATCTTTTCGTTGACGGCTTGGGTCGCGGTGGCTTGCATGTGGGTAGGCGCGATGGCAACGCACCGGTTGCTGCATCGGCCTGTGCTTGCCATATCCTGAAGCTATTCGAACTCCATCTGTTCATACACACGACCGGCATTTTTGGTCGCAAGCTCTTCGAATGTATCAAGATGTGCGTAGGGCGATTGATCCACGTAATAGGCCTCGGCCAATCCGCCGCCTGCATCAAGATGGGCCGCGATTTGGGCGCGCAGGTATTCAAGATACCCTTTCGTATAACGCCGAACCTGATCCATGTTGGTGGGGTGACCGTGACCGGGGATCACATAGGTGGCTTCCAGCGCCTCGAACTCATTGTCCCATGTTTCGAGCCAGTCCAATATGTAGGTGTCTTCGAAGATCGGCAGCATACGTTCGTGGAAAGCCATGTCGCCTGCGATCACAAGGTCCTGATTGGGAAGCCAGACAACGACATCACCGGCACTATGGGATGGGCCAAGATAACGGACCTCGATGCGATAATCGCCAAGCTCCACGATGTATTCATCGCTGAAGGTTTCGGTGGGGCCTTGCAGATAGGTTCCTTCGGCTTTCTCAAGGTTCAGCTGTTGCATGCCCTCAAGAATACGGAATCCGCGCTCTTCAAATTCTAATGCGGCATCTTCATGGGCGATGACGGGAACATTCTGTTCAACCCAATAGGAATTGCCAAGCATCGCATGGCCTTGCCCGTTTTCATTCACCACAAGGACGACCGGCTGGTCAGTCAGTGCCTTGATTTCCGTGTGCAGTGCCTGGGCCAAAACATAGGCGCCACCACCATTCACGACGACAACGCCAGCACCAGTGATGATGAAGCTGAGATTGTTGTTATGACCGGAATTCTCATAGGTTGGCGGTGCGGTTGCGCCAATCGCGCTATAGACGCCGGGGATAAACTCGACCGGAGGACTATAAAGCGCAGAGCCGGGATACTGATCTGCGATGTTCTCGTTTGCAGTTGCATACGAGGCGCAGACGATTGCCAACAGGGCACTTGAACGGATCACGTTTGTTCTCCTGCAAAGTAGAAACCGTCACCCCGACGCTCTACACGGCCCAAACCACCATCGGGTAGGTGGAAGCCGATCAAACGCATCTGCGATTGCGTCAGTTGTTCCAACAAAGAGACGCGCGTGTCAGCAGCAAGCATCGGGTCTTGATCCGATCCTGACATCCACGTTGGCTGCACGAATGCAATGTGATGATTAACGATGCTATCGCCAACGATCATCACGCTTTCGCTGCCCATCTGAACCTCAAAAGACATGTGGCCGGGCGTGTGCCCGGGAGTAAGCCGCGACAAAACTCCGGGCAAAATTTCCTGATCATCTTCAAAAAGCGAGATCTGTTCGCTGAGATGTCCCAGCCGGTTCATTGCACCCACGGCAAATGTCACGCGGCCTTGGTCAATCGTCGAAACGGTGTCGGGATCGGTCCAATAGTCCCATTCAGACCGGCCAATATGGTAGGCTGCATCAGGAAACATCAAATCGCCAAAATCATCCAACACCCCCCACAGGTGATCCGGATGCGCATGGGTGAAAATAACATCTGTCACATCGAAGGGATCAACGCCCAAAGTGTCAAACGCATCAAGCAGTTTGCCCGCTGTTGGCATGAATTCCTGACCGGCACCGACGTCGAACAACACTGTGCGATCACCACTTCGCAAGAGTGTGACATTGCAGTCCGGCGTCAACGTGTCGCCGGTTAATCCGTATTCCGCAAGAATATCATCCGCACCTTCGGGCGGCGTTTCTCCTAAGGCAAAGCTTTTGGGAAGAACCAGATTGCCGTCGCTTAGCGTGTCCAATCTGATATCGCCTTGCTCAAGCGAGGTTTGCGCCCAAGCCACCCGAGGCAGAGCAAGAGAAAGTCCTGCCAACGAGGAGTTTTTGATCATCTGCCGCCGGGAAAACTTCATGTTACACCTCATATTCCATTTATTGAATAATATCATGAAGCCGCGCATTGGGAAGGGGGAAGTTGCGGATTTGCAGGGGTGCGACGATTGCCAATCCGATTTTCATGCGGGAAATCGAATTTGAAGGACTGCTGGATCGTCTCGCCGCAGAGCGAACCTCTGCGACGGCGCGTCGAGAGGTTCGGTCTTGATCAAGGCGCTTCCGATTGTAGGGTTTGAATGGCTTCAAATTGCGAAAGAAACACTTTGCCTGTCATTTCAGCCAGGAAGTGCTCGCGTTTCAAGCGATCCATCACAGGCCCTTTGACCTCGGACAGATGTAGCTTCACATCCATCTCCCGAAGTCTTTCGTTGATGGCTTCAAGCGATTCCAGCGCGCTGAGGTCGATCGCATTGATCGCAGAACACTGAAGGACGACGTGGCGGATGTTCTTGTCGCCCGCGACCCGATTGTGAATTTTGTCCTCCATGTAGCGTGCGTTCGCGAAATATAGGCTTTCGTCGATGCGCAATGAAACGATGGTCGGATCGGTTATCACGTCATGTCGCAGGATATTACGGTAGTGCTCTGTACCCGGAACCTGACCAACTGCGGCAACAGGGGGCGGGTAGGTCTGGTAAAGAGGCAACAGGATCGAAAGCCCGAC
>CBDTYC010000016.1:0-16992 GCA_965364495.1 uncultured Yoonia sp.
GGCTGCCTTGGCCGATGACATTGCCTATAACAACCATGACCTGCATGACGGTTTGCGGGCCGAGCTGTTCAGCACGGACGAACTGGCCGAACTGCCCATTCTGCGTGATTGCTTTGCGCGGGTGGACGCCAAATACCCCGATCTGAACTACTACCGCCGCCGCCACGAGGCATTGCGCCGGTTCTTTGGCGTGTTGGTCGAGGATGTGATTGTTGTCAGTCGTCGCAACCTGACCGAATTCGCGCCTGCCAGCGTGCATGATATCCGACATGCGGGGCGCATGATGATCCAGTTTTCGCCCGCGCTCTGGACCGATCTGAAAGTCATCCGCCAGTTCCTGTTCGAACGGATGTATCGCGCGCCAGCGGTGGTCGAAATGCGGATCGTTGTTACGCAAATGATCAATGATCTGTTCCCGTTCTTTCTGGAAAATACAGGTGAATTACCCAAGCAGTGGCGCAAGGATGTCGCCGACGCGCCGGACAAAACCGCGTTGGCACGGATCGTGGCAGACTACATCGCTGGTATGACCGACCGCTTTGCCATTCAGGAGCATGGGCGTCTGATCGGGGGCGAAGTCGTCCCTGCGGGCGTCATCGACGGAAATTAACACCTCGCCCGCACCAATTGACGCCCGCGCAAAGGGTGATACATGGGGCGGTGAACAGATTTTGGACGTAAGACTTATGAACCTTTTCGCTGATATTCGCAGCCGCGTGCTTGCTTGCCTCGACCAGTTGGTTACGGATGGCACATTGCCTGCAGGCCTTGCCACCGACGCTGTGTCAGTCGAGCCACCGCGCGACGCAGCGCATGGTGACATGGCGACGAATGCCGCAATGGTTCTTGCCAAACCAGCCAAAATGAACCCGCGCGCGATTGCTGACGCGCTTGCGCCCACGCACTTGGAGGACCCGCAAATTGCAGTTGCAGAGGTCGCAGGCCCCGGCTTCTTGAATATGCGGCTGGTGCCTGACGTCTGGCAAAGCGTGGTCAAAGCCGCCCTGACGGATCCCGATTACGGAAAATCAACCTTGGGACAGGGCCAGAAGATGATGGTCGAATATGTTTCGGCCAACCCGACAGGGCCGTTGCATGTCGGCCATACGCGGGGCGCTGTGTTTGGTGATGCGCTTGCACGGTTGCTGGATTACGCGGGCTTCGACGTCACAAAAGAATACTACATCAACGACGGTGGCGCGCAGGTCGATGTCCTCGCACGGTCTGTCTATCTGCGCTACGCAGAGGCGCATGATCTGTCCGTTGACTGGCCGGAGGGCAGCTATCCCGGCGACTATCTGATCGAAGTTGGCGAAGCGCTTAAGGCGAAGGTCGGCGATGAGTATTTGAACCAAAGCGAGGATGTCTGGCTCGAGGATATCCGCACTTTCGCCACAGACGCGATGATGGACCTGATCCGCGAGGATCTGGCCCAGCTTGGCATCACAATGGATAATTTCTATAGCGAAAAATCCCTGTACGGCACGGGTCTGATCGAAAAAGCAATCGCAGAGCTGGACGCGAAAGGCCTGATCTATCGCGGTGTGCTTGAGCCGCCAAAGGGCAAGATGCCCGAAGATTGGGAGCCGCGTGAGCAGACCCTGTTCAAGTCAACCGAACACGGCGATGACGTGGACAGGCCTGTGCAGAAGTCGGATGGATCATGGACCTATTTCGCGCCTGACATCGCTTATCACTATGACAAGATCCAGCGCGGCTTTGACCAGTTGATTGATGTCTTCGGTGCCGACCACGGTGGCTATGTGAAACGGATGAAGGCAGCGGTTTCGGCACTGTCTGACGGGCGCGTGCCGCTTGACGTAAAACTGACCCAGCTTGTGAAGTTATATAAGAACGGCGAGCCGTTCAAAATGTCCAAGCGGGCAGGGACATTTGTGACCTTGCGGGATGTTGTCGATCAGGTGGGCGCAAACGTGACACGGTTCCATATGCTGACCCGCAAGAACGACGCACCGCTGGATTTTGATTTCGACAAGGTACTTGAGCAGTCCAAGGACAATCCGGTCTTTTATGTGAACTACGCCTATGCGCGGGTGAATTCGGCTGTCGCAAAGGCGGCAGAATTTACGGATGTGTCAGACGCCACTTTGGCGGGCGTTGATATCTCTGGGTTGACCCATGACGCTGAACTGGCTGTCATCAAAAAGCTGGCCGAGTGGCCGCGTCTGGTCGAGATCGCAGCAAAGGGCCACGAGCCGCACCGCGTGGCGTTCTACCTTTATGACCTCGCGTCTGATTTCCACGGACTTTACCATCAAGGCAACGCCGATCAGGCGCTGCGGTTTGTCCAAGAGGGTGACTCAGATACCACACAGGCGAAAATTGCTCTGATCCGGGCCGTAGCGATTGTTATTTTGCACGGTTTGGGTATTCTTGGCGTCACTCCGGCGGAAGAGATGCGTTAACGCACGCACTGTCGGACCGTCTAAGAAAACGACCCCGCGAAGCCAAAAGGCATGGGGCGGCGAGAGGCAGAGATGGCAGTATATGATGAGGGGTTCGCCCCTACTGCGGGTGCGCCCCGTGTCACGAATTTGGTGAATTTTGCAGGTGCGGCTTTGTCGCTGACCTTGATCATTGGCGTCGGTTTCTGGGGCTACAAGTTGATCATGCGCGACGTTAGCGGCATTCCCGTTGTACGCGCTATGGAAGGCGACATGCGCGTCCTTCCTGACAATCCAGGTGGTGCCGTTGCATTGCATACAGGGTTGTCTGTGAACGAGGTTGCCGCGTTGGGCGAGGCAGGCGGTCCCGAGGATCGTTTGGTTCTGGCCCCGCGCACTGCCGGTTTGGCGCAAGAGGACCTGGAGGCGCAGCCGACAGCAGAAGCTTTGGAAGTGGTTGCGCCTGTCGCGGCGGCGATTGTCGCGCCTGAGGTCACACCGGCGGCAATAGAAACGGATGAAATTCTGGCACTTGCGGAACAGCTTGCGGCCGGCACAACGCCACTGGCACCAGCGACAAACGCGATTGCAGCGTCAGTCCCCGGCGTTGCGACGTCGGTTCGTCCCGCGCTGCGCCCGTCTGCGTTGCGGATCATCGCACCAGCGCCGGTTGCCGCTGCACCCGTTGCAGCATCAGAAGTTGCTGTCACCACAGAGGCATTCCCGGTCGGCACAAACCTTGTGCAGCTTGGTGCCTTTTCTAGCCCTGCGACAGCCGCTCAGGAATGGGATCGTCTTCAGGCCCGTTTTGGGCAGCTCATGACTGACCGCGCGCGCGTCATTCAGGTCAGTAACCAAAGCAGTGGTACGTGGTACCGTCTGCGTGCCAGCGGCTTTGCTGATCGCGCTGAAGCACGCCGTCTATGTGCCGCTTTGCAGGCCGAAGGCACCGAGTGTATCGCAGTGGTCGTCAACTAGGTGGCTTTGAACGCAACGATTTTTGGACCGGAAGGTTTCGCGCTTTCTGAATGGGAACGCGGGTTTTTTCGCGAAGTGCAGCCTTTGGGCTTTATTCTGTTTACGCGCAACATCGACACCCCTGACCAGTTGCGCAAGCTGACAGACCAGTTGCGCGATGTTGTCGGGTTTGATGCGCCGATCTTGATTGATCAAGAAGGGGGACGTGTGCAGCGCATGCGCGGCCCGCATTGGCGCGAGTATTTGCCCGCTCTGGATCAGATGGACCGCGCCCAGAATCCGCTGCGCGCCCAGTGGTTACGCAACCGTTTGATTGCGGATGATTTGTACCAAGTCGGCATTGATGCCAACTGTGCCCCGCTCGCGGACATCGCCGAAGAGGCCACGCATCCGTTTCTTTACAACCGTCTGTACGGGCGCGATGTGACCTCGGTTATTGATGCCGCGCGTGTTTGCGCGGACGCACATCTGGCTGGCGGTGTGTTGCCGGTGTTGAAACATATCCCCGGTCATGGGCGCGCGACCACGGATAGCCATCTGCATCTCCCGCAAGTTGACGCACCACGCGAAGTGCTTGAAGCGCATGATTTTGCACCGTTCAAGGCGCTGAATGATCTGCCCTTCGGTATGACGGCCCATATCGTGTTCTCGGATATTGACCCTGCTCAGTCAGCCACAACATCCGCCAAAATGATTGAAGTGATCCGTAACGACATCGGTTTCGATGGTATCTTGATGACAGATGACCTGTCCATGGAGGCCCTGTCCGGAACGCTGACGGACCGAACCACAAAGTCGATCGCTGCTGGCTGTGACATCATTCTGCACTGTAACGGCGACCCTGATGAAATGATGGAAATTGCACATGCGGCTGGTGACTTGTCGTCCGCGGCCCAAATCCGCGCAAATCGTGCCTTGGCTATGCGAAAAACACCCGAAAATATTGACATCCCCCAGTTAGAAGCGGAACTTGAAGCGCTATTAAGCTGAGAGGGTCGATGCAGGACGACGCGTTTCAAGAAGACACGATCAGTGTCAGCGACCGTGTGGCCGCTGAGGCCCTGATTGTGGACGTTGGTGCCTTTGAAGGCCCGCTTGACCTGTTGTTGACCCTGTCGCGCACGCAAAAGGTCGATCTGCGGCAGATTTCCATTCTTGAACTGGCCAAGCAGTATCTGGCATTTGTCGAACAGGCCAAAAAGCTGCGCCTTGAACTGGCGGCTGACTATCTGGTTATGGCGGCTTGGCTGGCATTCCTGAAATCGCGCTTGTTGTTGCCGCCTGACCCGTCCGAAGAAGGCCCCTCTGGCGAGGAACTTGCCGCACATTTGGCGTTTCAGCTTGAACGCCTGCAAGCGATGCGTGAAGCGGCTGCCAAACTGATGGCCCGCGACCAGTTGGGCCGAGACTTTTTTGCCCGCGGAATTACCGAAGACGTCCAGCGCGTTCGCCGTGTGACCTATACCGCGACCTTGCTGGACTTGATGCAAGGGTATGCCCGTATCCGCACCCGCGATGATTTCCGGCCCTTTGTCATGGACCGTCAGCACGTTATGACGATGGAACAGGCGCTGGAACGGATGCGTGGATTGATCGGCTTTGCTGGGGACTGGACCGATATCGTCAGCTATCTGCCGGATGGTTGGGACGCCGATCCGCAGCGCCGCAGATCGACAACTGCGGCAACATTCGCGGCGTCGCTTGAATTGGCCAAAGAAGGCAAAATCGAAATTCGGCAGGGCGAGGTTTTTGCCCCCATTCAGATTCGCAAGAAAGTCCCCGATGAGTAAAGACGCAAAACCTGCAAACGACAGCCTGTTCGAAGCCCCTCCGATGGGCGAGCAGGAACGGATGGTCGAGGCGATCCTGTTTGCGACCGCTGACCCTGTGACAGTCACCGAGTTGATTGGCCGGATGCCGCATGGATGTGATCCGGCAGAGGCATTGGCCCATCTGCGCAAGCGTTATGACGGACGTGGCGTCAATATCGTGAAAGTCGGTGATGCTTGGGCTATCCGTACCGCTGGCGATCTTGGCTTTCTGATGCAAAAGGAAACGGTCGAAACCCGCAAACTTAGCCGTGCCGCGATCGAGACCTTGGCAATTGTCGCCTACCACCAGCCCGTTACCCGCGCAGAGATCGAAGAAATCCGCGGTGTCAGCGTAAGTCGCGGCACGGTGGATCAACTGATCGAACTTGAATGGATCAGATTTGGCCGAAGACGTATGACACCGGGCAGGCCGGTTACATTTGTCGTCACCCAAAGCTTTCTTGATCATTTCGGGTTGGAAAATGCGCGGGACCTGCCAGGTCTGAAAGAGTTGCGTTCCGCTGGATTGCTGGAAAACAGGCCTTCGCCGGGTGCGAATGCATTGGGCGAGGCGGAAGATGGCGATGATGATGACGATAATCAGACAGAGCTGTTTGCAGAATAGCAAATCCGGTCTATCTAGATGGAAACGCGGGTTGGAGACGCCTTATGAACATGAACCGATTGATCAACATGGGCCTGCGCATGCTGATGAACAAAGGCATTGATGCAGCATCACGGCGTGGCAAGAAACCCGGGGACATGACCCAACAAGAGCGTGACAACGCCAAAAAGACCCGCCAGAACACGCAGAATGCGCGTCGCAGCATTGGCATGCTGCGCCGGTTTCTGCGTTAGGTCTTGAAGTGTTTTGACAGCTTCAGGCCTTGGCCCTGATAGTTTGACTTGATCTCGCGTCCGTAAAGCGCGTCCGGCATTGCCGCCATATGCTCGTAAACCAAACGACCCACGACTTGTCCGTGTTCCAGCACAAATGGGGCTTCGTGGCAGCGGACTTCAAGCACGCCACGTGATCCCGATCCGCCTGCCTCTGCGTAGCCGAAACCGGGGTCGAAAAATCCGGCGTAGTGAACGCGGAATTCACCAACCATCGCCAGATAGGGTGCCATTTCAGCGGCTTGCATGGGCGGAATGATGATCGCCTCGCGGCTGACCAAAATATAGAACGCGCCCGGATCAAGTATGATCCAACCGTCATTTGTATGAACAGGTTCCCAGAATTCGACAGGATCATAGTGATTGAGCTTGGAAAGATCGACCACGCCGGTGTGCGGTTTGGCGCGGTAGCCGACAAGATTTCCGGTCGCAGGGCGCAGATCAACGGAAAAGCCCAGCCCGTCCGAAATGACCGGATCACCCGAGACAATCGGGGACGTCGCGTGCAGCGCGCGCAAATCATCATCCGACATCAGTGTCTTGCCTTGGCGGAAAATAATCTGGTTCAGCATCTGGCCCGGTTGGGCGACGACGGAAAATGATCTTGGGCATATCTCGACGTAAAGCGGGCCGTCGTAACCCTCGGGAATACGATCAAACTCGACACCTTGATCGGTGATGATGCGTGTCAGCAAGTCTAGCCGCCCGATAGAGGATTTGGCGCTGGCGGCCGCTGTCATGCCTTTGGGCAGGCGGAGCCGCTCCATCAACGGCACCACATAGACGCATCCCTTTTCCAGTACTGCGCCGCCTTCCAGTTCGAAAGCATGCATTTGGAAATCCGCAAGGCGTTCCCTGACGGTACGTGTGCGCCCCGCCAGAAAAGAGGCCCGCACGCGGTAGGCGGTGGTCCCAAGCCGCAAGTCAAGTGACGCAGGCTGGATTTGGCCGTCGGTGATCGGTGCATCCGCCGCGATGCGGCCTTGTGCGATCATGTCGCGAATTTGATGGTCGGCCAATACGCCAGAAGTCGTCATCTTGTTCCCCTTACAGGTACAAAAACGCCCGCCGTGCTTGGGCACTGACGGGCGGTTATGAGTGGTCGGGCTAGCAGGACTCGAACCTGCGACCTTCCGTCCCCCAGACGGACGCGCTACCAGGCTGCGCTATAGCCCGACTGAGCGCGTTCTTAACGGAAATGGGTGTAAGGGCAAGCCCGAAAAGCATCGGCTTTAGTCTGCCACGCGGCTGTGCAACGCCTGCAATCGCGCAAGCAGCGGGGCAATCTGTGCTGCACGGGCCGCAAGCGCAGAGGCATCAACCGGAACCTGTCCGATCAAACGGCCTGCGACCTCTGGCAATCCTTCTGGCGGGATCGGCAGGTCAATGGAAAATGCGGGCGCGTCGGGGGCCGATGGCGCAGGGGTGTCGAACGGTAACGCGTCTTGCACCGACTGCGGGGCCGAAGGCTTGGATGGCGCAACAGGCGCAGGTTTTTCCACATCGGTTGCCGGTTTTGCCGCTACTTCGGCAACCGGCTGCGGTGTCATAGACATGCCCAAAGTCGAAACATGCTTGACGCCTTGTTCACGCAGCAGCTTTTGTGTGCCTTTGATAGTTAGACCATCTTCGTGCAGCAACTGTTTGATACCGCCCAATAAATCCATATCAGAGGGGCGGTAATAGCGCCGTCCGCCTGCGCCTTTGACAGGCTTGATCTGGCTAAATTTGCTTTCCCAAAAGCGCAAGACATGGGTGGGCGTATCCAACCATTCGGAAACTTCACTGATCGTACGAAATGCGTCTTTGGCTTTGGCCATGACCTAGCGTTTGTTCCCTGCTGCGACGCGATCTTTCATCAGATGCGACGGGCGGAACGTCAGAACGCGGCGCGGGTGGATAGGAACCTCTTCGCCGGTCTTGGGATTGCGGCCGATACGGGCGGCTTTTTCGCGCACCGAGAAAGTCCCGAACGACGAGATCTTGACGGTTTCACCCGAGACGAGGCTGTCAGACACGTGACTGAGTACGCTTTCAACCAAGTCCGCGCTGTCGTTTCGGGAAAGACCAACCTGGCTGTGCACAGCATCTGCCAAGTCCATTCGTGTCAATGTCTTATCAGCCATCAGGGTACCCCTCATATTACAGCGGATCATAGGCCGTGCGCAATTTCAGAGTCAATAACAACGGCTTGGCAATCGCAATTGAGCGCCGCTTTGCGCCCATTACCAGCGAATGACAACCGCACCCCAGGCCAATCCGCCGCCGATTGCCTCTGTGACAACCAAATCGCCTTGCTTGATCTGGCCGTTGGCGACCCCGACAGACAGGGCAAGAGGAATCGATGCGGCCGACGTGTTGCCGTGGTCTTGCACGGTCACAACGACGCGGTCCATTTCCACCCCAAGCTTTTTGGCGGTTGATTGAATAATGCGAATGTTTGCCTGATGGGGGACAATCCAATCGACGTCATCAGCCGTAAGGCCCACTTTTTCCAGTGCGGTATCAGCGGTCTGGGCCAGCTTTTCGACGGCGTGACGAAACAGCTCTTTGCCCTGCATACGCAGCATACCGCTGTTCTGGGTGGAAACCCCACCGTCAACGAAAAGCAGATCCTTGTAGCGCCCGTCAGAGTTCAGATCCACAGACAGCACACCGCGATCGCTAGTGGTGCCTGTCCCGTCTTCCGCTTCAAGGATCAGCGCGCCGGCACCGTCCCCGAAAAGCACGCAAGTTGCACGATCCGTCCAGTCCATGATGCGGCTGAAAGTTTCGGCACCGATAACAAGCACACGGTAGGCCTGGCCTGATACAATCAAAGCGTTTGCGTTTGAAAGGGCATAAACGAAACCCGCACAAACCGCTTGCACATCAAAGGCATAGCCGGTGGTGTTGCCAATGGCGTTCTGGACCATCGTGGCCGCAGAAGGAAACGTCAGATCGGCGGTCGAGGTTGCGACAATGATCGCGTCAATCTCGTTTCCATCCAGGTTTGCCATCTTCAGCGCGGCATGCGCGGCTTTGGCTGCAAGGTCGGATGTCGTCTGGCCTTCGGCTGCGAAATGGCGCCGTTCGATTCCAGAGCGGGATTTGATCCACTCGTCCGATGTGTCGAGCGTTTTTTCGAATTCAGCGTTGGGGACCACACGTTCGGGAAGGTAGTGACCAACCCCTTTGACGACTGCGCGACGCATCATGTCTACTTACCTGCTTTGGTATCGAGACTTGCCGTCTCATTCACTGTTCCAGCATCTTGAGCAAGTGATGCGGCGGATGCAACCCGTGCAGCCAGTTTATCCGAAAATCCACCTTCTGCCAGGCGGTACGCAAGATGCAGGGCGGCAGCGACACCCGTCTCGTCTGCTGAACCGTGGCTTTTGATCACGGTCTGGTTCAGGCCCAAAAAGACCCCGCCGTTGACGCGACGCGGGTCAATCCGCTTGCGCAACCCCCGCAACGAACCGCGCGCCAGTAGCGCACCAAAGATCGACCACGGATTCTTCATCAAGGCTTCGCGCAGCAGGTCGCTGATCAGCGTGGCAGTGCCTTCGCCAGTCTTAAGTGCGACATTGCCCGTAAACCCGTCCGTGACAATGACGTCGACTTTGCTGGACGGCAAATCACCGCCTTCAACGAATCCGACATACTCGAAGTCACCGATTGTCGCGGCATTCGCGATCAAATCATGGGCGACTTTCAGTTCTGCACGGCCTTTGTGTTCTTCGGTGCCAACATTCAGCAATCCAACGCGCGGTCGTGCGATATCAAGGCCATTGCGGGCATATGAGGCACCCATCAGCGCATATGTCAGCAGATCATCTTCGTCGGCGCGAATATCAGCGCCGGCATCCAGCATGACGTTAAAACCGGCCGGATTGCGAGAGGGCCAGAGACAGGCGATTGCAGGGCGGTTCACGCCGTCTGCCTTGCGCAACCGCAACATCGAGATCGCCATCAGGCCGCCGGTATTCCCGCAACTGACGGCAACTGCTGCCTCGCCATTGCGCACCGCCTCGACAGTGGACCACATCGAGGTTTTCTTGCCATTGCGTAGAACATGGCTGGGCTTGTCAGTCATTCTGACGACTTCGGTGGCATCATGCACAACGACGCGCGATGCGATTCCATGCTTTTCGACCATAGCCTGCAAATCAGCCTTGGGGCCGTGCAGGATTGCATGGGCTGCGGGTTTATCGTTCAGAAACTTGGAAAGGCCCGCAACGACAGTTGCAGGCCCTTTGTCGCCACCCATGGCGTCAACCGAAAGCACGTTCTTTGTAGCATGGCCCGCTGTCGGAGCCGTGTCCGTCCGGGCTTGTGTCATGCTAAGTGCCTTTGCGTGTTCTTATGCCGCGTCGTCGTCGAGATCGACTTCGGTTTTGTCGGCAATAACTTCGCGTGTCGCGTAGTGACCGCAAGAAGGGCACACATGGTGTGGGCGCTTCAACTCACCGCAGTTGTCACACTCGTTTGGGTTCGCTGCTACCAGCGAGTCATGTGCGCGCCGGTTGTTGCGGCGGGATTTGGATACTTTATTCTGCTGGACGGCCATGTCTCAACCCTATGTTTTAAAGGGCCGAGGCCCAGATTTCCTTGTGTCTGCGGGGGTCCTACGCCATTGTGACAGCCCTGTCGAGACACGATCTAAAAGAGGTCGCGAACATACTGCGATTCCGCATATGTGCAACCTTTTTTCCACACCTGTCGGGGTGTCGTTATTCGTCTTTCTTTTCAAGACTTTCACGCAATGCGCCCAAGCCCGCAAAGGGCTTTGCGTCATCATCGCTCATGGGTTTCATTCCGGGCGCTGTGACTGCCACAGAACCAAGTTCAGCGTCGTTGCTGCGCGGATAAGGGGGCAGGGCCAATGAAAGCGCTTCGATCATCACTTGTGCCAGATCAAGAATTTCGGGCAACGGATCAATCGTGTCGTCTTGTGCCATCTCGACTTCGGCGGCGTCGATGTCCGGAATGTCTTTGACGTATGCACGAACGACCTGTTCATCAATGCGGGTGGTGACAGGATCAAGTGTGACCACGCATTCCTGAACGACTGTGGCCCCCAACTTGGCGTGTAATGTCCAGTCGCTTCGGCCCTGGGGGGTCAGAGCACCTTCGAATTTCAGTTTCTTCAGCGCGATCAGACCAAGCTCTTGGGCAACCGCCTTACGCTCGGCGGTTGTGGGCTCCAACGTGAATGACGTTGGGCGGCCTGTGCGCAATTCGGCGAAACGCATCTGTGATTGGGGCAGTTGGGTCAAAGCGGCTTTCGATTCTTGAATAGGGGTCTTTGGTGCTGTACTGGGGATAAAAGGCCATCAAGGCCAAGGCAAGAGGGCGCATTCATGGGTATCAAGTCAGGCAAGCTGTACAAATCGGTCCTGATCGTGGGTTTGGCCGCGCTTGTTTCGGGTTGTACGCAGATGGACCGTTTCCACGGGTTTATTCCACCCGAGCCCGAGATTGCGACGCTGCAAGTTGGTGTCACGTCAAAAGACGAAGTGATCAACCTGTTTGGCCCGCCGATTTCCGAACGCGCACTAGAAAACAATACGATCTATTATGGCTCTAGCCAGTTTCGCTATTTCGGGCCTTTCGCGCCACGGATAGTTGATCGCCAGATTCTCGCAATCGCCTTTGATTCAAGCGATCGGGTGCGCAACATCGCGCGCTACACAATGGAAGACGGGCGGGTCGTTGTGCTTGACCGCCGCGTCACCGAAGACGGAATTAACGACGTGTCCTTCCTGAGCCAGCTTTTTGCGTCCTTTGGACGTCTTGATGCGGCAAGCCTCCTGGGTGAACCCTAGATCAGGGGGCGCATCGCCATTGATCAGCTACGGGCCGCCATCTGACGTAGCGTCGTTTTGCGCGCACCTTTTTTGCGACAGGCGCGCGCAACAAGAACCTATTCTTCGGGCTCGAACGTTAATGCGACACCGTTGATGCAATAACGCAAACCGGTTGGTTGCGGGCCATCAGGGAATACATGGCCCAAATGCGCCTCGCAGCGGTTACAATGTACCTCCGTCCGTTTCATGAAAAAACTGCGGTCGGTGGTCTCACCCACCATTTCGGCATCAATCGGTTCAAAGAATGAAGGCCAGCCCGTGCCGCTTTCGAATTTTGCATCTTGATTGAACAATGGCGCCCCGCAACAGACACACATGTAAGTGCCTGCTTCTTTTGGGAAATCTTCATAAGTGCCCGCCCGCTCTGTCCCGTGCTTGCGTGTGACCTTGTAAGCCATGTCAGACAGTTGTGCGCGCCATTCGGCGTCAGTTTTGACGATCTTATCCATCAGTTCCCCATTTCTTTCGTTTCATTGCTTGCTAACGTAGGTCTCAGAATCCCTTTCGCCAAGTCGAGGCTTGATGACATTTTTGTTCCACAAGGGCCGCTATACGGCACGCTTGGCCCAAAGCGCCTGTGATTTGCACCTTTGTCAGCAATTGCGTCACCGGTGCTTTTTTCGGGCCGAGGGTGTGGACGAGGACAATTTTGATGCGACCTGCGACCACTTGATGGTGATTGATGCAGTAGGGCGGGTTGTCGCCACAGCGCGCCTGTTTCATATGCATTCCGGTGCAGTAGTCAACACAAGCTATGCAGCGCAATACAATGATTTATCAGGGTTTAATGGGATTAAGGGTGCCATGATAGAGGTCGGACGTTTTTGCATCGATTCCGATGTTCAGGACGCGGATGTCTTGCGCGTGGTCTGGGGGGCCTTGACGCAAATCGTCGATAACAATGACGTGGCTTACCTTTTCGGCTGCACCAGCTTTGCGGGCACTGACCCAGCGCGCTACGGAAGTGCCTTTGCACGGCTACATTCCAAGCATCTTGGCCCTGCACACTTGCGACCCTTGGCGCTGGCCGACGGTGTGATTCCCCTTTCAGATGTGCCGCCAACCGGCACTGATCCAATGCCGCCCTTGTTGCGGACTTATCTGGCGATGGGGGGGTGGGTCAGCGATTATGCCGTGGTCGATCCAAAAATGAACACGCTGCATGTTTTTACCTGTCTCGCGGTCGCCGCAGTGCCGCCAAATCGTGCGGCAGTGCTGCGCGCCCTTGCAGAAGGAACGCCGCTGTCATAGCAGGCGTGTATGGCAAAAGCACCCTTACTCCAGCTCTCTGATATTGGTCTCACATTTGGTGGGGATCCCGTTTTTGAAGACCTCTCTTTGGTCGTTCAACCGGGTGACCGCGTCGCCTTGGTGGGACGCAACGGATCAGGCAAATCAACCTTGATGAAAGTCATGGCAGGTCTTGTGCTGCCCGATAACGGGACGCGGGTGGCGGCCCCCGGTGTGCAGGTCGGCTATATGGAGCAGGACCCGACAATGGAGGGCTTTGCGACGCTGGGCGATTATGCGGCCTCTGGTTTGGACCCCGAAGAAGCCTACAAAGTTGATATGGTTGCCGAGGGCCTGAAATTTGACCCTGCGGGCGATGTAAAGACAGCTTCCGGCGGCGAACGGCGGCGTGCGGCCTTGGCCAAGTTGATGGCCGAAGCACCCGAGTTAATGCTGCTGGACGAGCCGACAAACCATCTTGATATCGAAGCGATTGCATGGCTCGAACAGGAATTGAAACAGACCCGCGCTGCATATGTTCTGATCAGCCACGACCGTGCCTTTTTGCGCGCGCTGACCCGCGCGACGCTTTGGATTGACCGCGGGCAGGTGCGCCGCGCAGAACAAGGGTTCGAGCATTTCGAAGCATGGCGTGACAAGCTGTGGGAAGAAGAAGACCAACAGCGGCACAAGCTGAACCGCAAAATCAAAGCCGAGGCACGTTGGGCGGTTGAAGGCATCTCTGCACGGCGCAAACGCAATCAGGGGCGTGTACGCGCCCTGCAGGAATTGCGGGCGGAACGGTCGGCGCAGATCATGCGTCAGGGTACGGCTGCAATGGCCTTCGAGGGCGGCGCGGTCTCTGGCAAAAAGGTTATGGAGGCCTTCGGGCTGACCAAATCCTTTGATGGCAAACAAATCGTCAAGAACTTTGACCTGACCGTTCAACGCGGCGACAGGATAGCCTTTGTCGGACCGAACGGGGTTGGCAAAACGACACTGATCAAAATGCTGCTGGGTCAGGTCGCACCCGATGAGGGAACCGTCAAACTTGGTACCAATCTTGATATCGCGGTGTTTGACCAGTCACGCGCGGCGTTGGACCCAAATATGACGCTTTGGGAAAACCTTGCCAGCGATCCGGTTCTGGGTGTCTCCGGCAAATCCGATCAGGTGATGGTACGTGGTACACCAAAACATGTGGTGGGCTACCTCAAGGAATTCCTGTTTGACGAAGCACAGGCGCGTGCGCCTGTCCGGTCCCTTTCTGGCGGTGAAAAAGCGCGGCTACTGCTGGCACGCCTGATGGCGCGTGAAAGCAACCTTCTGGTGTTGGACGAACCGACAAACGATCTGGACATCGAAACGCTGGATTTGTTGCAGGATATTCTGGGCGAATACGACGGCACTGTGCTGTTGGTTAGCCACGACCGTGATTTCCTTGATCGGGTTGCAACGACAACAATCGCAATGGAAGGCAACGGCCAAGCCGTCGTCTACGCTGGCGGTTGGACCGACTACCGCATGCAGCGCGGCGGCGATTTTCTTGAGGCCAAGCAAGCAACAAAGCCCTTGGCAAAAAAGGAAAAACAAACCGAGACGAAAACCACGCAATCGGGGCTTTCTTTTACTGAAAAGCACCGCCTCGAAGCGCTGCCAGGTGTGATTGACAAATTGACCGCCGAGATTGGCAAGCTCGAAGAACTGCTTGCTGACCCTGATCTGTTCACCCAGCAGCCCGTAAAATTCCAAAAAGCAATGGATGCACTGGTCGCGCGGCAGACCATGTTGTCTGACGCTGAAGAGGAATGGCTGGCGCTTGAGGAAAAAGCGGCAGACCAAAGCTGATCAAGCGCAAGAATTTCCTTTGCGTCCGCGCAGGCAGCCGCCTCAACCGGTTTTTTCTGTGTGTTTGATCGCATCCCAAAGCGCGTCCATTTCAGCCAGATCGCTGTCGGACGGTCGCTTGCCTTTGACTTTCAAAGCATCCTCGACCCCTTCAAAGCGGCGCGTGAATTTGGCGTTGGTGCGCCGCAACGCGGCTTCGGGATCGATATCAAGGTGGCGGGCTAGGTTGGCCACGACGAAAAGCAGATCGCCGAATTCTTCTTCAACTTCGGTCTGAGAAAGCTGGTCGCGGGCCTCTACCAGTTCGGCGGCCTCTTCGACGATCTTGTCGATCACATGTGACGTGTCGGGCCAGTCAAACCCGACCCGCGCTGCGCGTTTTTGCAGCTTTACGGCACGGGTCAATGCGGGCAAGCCCATCGCGACACCGTCAAGCGTGCGCATTTGGGCCTTTCCGGCGCGTTCGGCGGCTTTGATCTTTTCCCAGTCCGCCACTTGTTGCTGGGCTGACTTGTCCCGCGATTCGTCGCCGAAAACATGGGGATGACGGGCAACCATTTTGTCACTGATCGCCTTTACGACACTTTCAAAGGTAAAGTGACCCGCCTCCGACCCCATCTGCGTGTGATACACGGTCTGCAAAAGCAGATCGCCCAATTCGCCCTCCAGATCGGCCCAATCGCTGCGGGCAATGGCGTCAGCGACCTCGTAGGCTTCTTCGATGGTATAGGGCGCAATACTGCCGAAATCCTGTTCAATGTCCCACGGGCACCCGGTCTGCGGATCACGCAAACGACGCATGATTTCCAGCAAGCGCGGCATGCCGCCGTCGGGGTCGTGAACGAGGGGGGTATCAGGCATTGCGCAGGGCCTCTTGTTGCGGTCAACTGCAACCCTAAGACCACATCAGCCGGAGCGCCAGACATGCCTGTCATCAACCGTATCGCCGACTTTGCAGATGACATGACTGCATGGCGCAGGCATCTGCATGCCAACCCCGAATTGCGCTTTGAATGCTACGAAACTGCGAATTTTGTGGCCAGAATGCTGCGCGAATTCGGTGTGGATGAAATCCATGAAGGAATCGCGAAGACCGGTATTGTCGCGATTATCAATGGCAGGGCGTCGGGGCCGACAATTGGTCTGCGTGCAGACATGGATGCACTGCCAATGCAGGAAGAGACGGGATTGGACTATGCGTCGACCGTTGCAGGCAAGATGCATGCATGCGGGCATGATGGACATACAGCAATGTTGCTAGGGGCTGCACGCTATCTGGCTGAGACGCGCAATTTCGCGGGTCGCGTTGCGTTGATTTTCCAACCCGCTGAAGAGGATGGCGGTGGTGGTCAGGTGATGGTCCGGGAAGGAATTCTTGATCGTTTCGATGTGAAAGAAATCTATGCGCTGCATAGCGGACCCGGCGACACGGCTGGATCTTTTTACACCACACCGGGGCCGATTCTGGCCGCTGCCGACACGATCCACATTCATATCACGGGCGTTGGCGGCCATGGGGCCTATCCTTACGAGACCGCAGATCCGGTGATCGCCGCCGTTGGCATCGTAAATGCGATCCAGACAATCGTCAGCCGCAACAACAGGGCTTATGAAGACCTTGTGGTTTCGGTCACCCAGATCCACACAGGTTCGGCCGATAACGTTGTCCCAGACAAAGCCTATATAAACGGGACTGTGCGGACTTTTTCCAAGTCAACACAAGCGATGGTCCATAAACGCCTGACCGAGATCGTGGCAGGCCATGCCGCAGCGTATAATGTGAAGGCCGAATTGACTGTGTGTACATCGACCCGCCTTTCAATACGGATGCATCTCCCATCCTTTATAAGAATGGCTATCGCAACTCTACGTGGACTACTTTGATGAAAGATCGTCTGGTTGCTTCCCACCCGCTAATAGTTCAAAGGGGAGTGCTGTGTGCAACGATCGATGACTTTCAGCAGAAGGAGC
>CBDTYC010000017.1:0-16879 GCA_965364495.1 uncultured Yoonia sp.
ATTTTCGACTTTTTCTCGGCGGTCGCTGCCTGAGGGGTCGCAAGCTTTGCGCCTTTGACGTTAAGCGGTGTGACATTGCCCATTTCGCCATCAATCATACGCACCCAGTCTTTCGCCGACTGGACACGATCTTTGGGCAGAACGGCGAGGGCTTTATCCATCGCGGACAGGAAATTGTCGTCGTACTCGGGGTACTTTCCAACAATCGGTGTATATGGATCTTGGTCGCCGGACGCGATCGCTGCCAAACGGGCTTGCGAATTTGGCGGCACGTCGCCCGTGATCAGGTGATGGAAAGACGCCGCCAGCGCATAAAGGTCACTGCTTGGGCTTTGATCTGACCCGGCAATGTAAAATTCCTGAGGCGAGTAGCCGTCTTTGACAACCCGCAATGCGGACAAGACGCGGCTTTGCTTTGTTGCTTCTTCGCGGGCCGCGCCGAAATCGATCAGGACAGGATGAAATTCCTTGTTGATCAAGATATTGTCGGGCGAAATATCACGGTGCAGCATGCCTTGATCGTGGATAAAGCCGACGGCACCAAGCACCTCTTTCAGAATTGCTTTGATCTGTGCCGATGTCAGGCCGTGGTTCGGGTCCTCGATCGTATCAAGCAGATCACGGCCCTCGACAAAGTCGAGCGCCATATAGGCAGTGTCGTTGTCTTCGAATACCTGATGCACGCCGACGATATTGGGGTGGTCAAGTTTCGACAGACTACGCGCCTCTTGTACAAAAAGGCGGACAATGGATTTCAGTTCGTTCTGGTGGGCGCGCGAACGGGCCTGCACAATGAACCGACTGCGGCGGCAAAACGCGCCGGGGAAACATTCTTTGATGACAACTTTGCGGTCCAGACTGTCACGGGCCAGGTAGGTGATCCCGAAGCCGCCTGCATTGAGGAAACTTTCAATTGTGTACTGGCCGTGCATCAACTTGGTGCCCGGTTTCAGTTCATCAACAAAGTTGTCCTTGTCGTCAGTGTTCTCTTTGGGTTGCGCCATGGCCATCTCAAATATCCGCTTGTCAACTGATGATTGCGGACGGATGTCCAACAATCTCTAATTTTGTCTCATTCAAATTAGGCCAAAAAGTGACGCTAACTTGTTGTTTCATGGCTCTTAATCTGTGGGTTTCGCCATTATTACCCTCGTATTCGGAAACAGTATTGGGCAGAATTTTGCCGAAATCGAGCTGTTTCCTCTGGAAAGCCACGCGTTTATGGCAAACCTGTGGTGTTGTGCGCCAAATCGAGCAATTTTATCCAAACTGTAAGTAATCGCTGTGATTTTGCACCGTTAGACGCGGCACTAGCCCGATTCTTAGGCGCTCGCCATCTGATTCTCGGGCGGGGTCCAACACATTCAACTGTAATTGATTCTAATCCGGCGGCGCAAATCAGCCAAGACTGTTTCCAAAACCTTGCTTGCGGGCATCTGTGCAATTGTGCAGCATCTTTCTAGTCTTCAAAAGGTATGCAGCCATGCGCGTCTTCATCAACGGTTTTGGTCGAATCGGGCGCACCATGTTGCGTGCCTATGCCCAAGACGCATGGCCGCATATCGAGGTGGTCGGGATCAACGATATCGCGGATCCCGAATTATGTGCCCACCTTTTTGCCTACGACAGTATTTTCGGCCCATATCCGGGCCAAGCCGATTGTGTAGAAGGTGCATTGGTCTTGGATGGTGTGACGATCCCGATGTCGCGCACAGCAGACATCAGCAATGTCGATTTGTCAGGCGTTGACGTTTTGTTGGAATGTACCGGCAAAGCGGATGCACGCGACGTTGCCGAACGCGGGCTGCGGGCGGGCGCAAAGCGCGTATTGATTTCCGGCCCGTCGGACGCTGCCGATCTGACGGTGGTGCTTGGGGCGAATGACGCCCTGCTGAAGGATCAAAAGATTGTTTCCAACGCGTCTTGCACGACAAACGCTTTGGCCCCCTTGGTCAAGTTGATTGACGAAACATGGGGGCTTCGGACCGGTTGGATGACGACGATCCACTGTTACACCGGCAGCCAGCCCAGCATTGATGCGCCGCGCGGTGACATGCTGCGCAGCCGTGCGGCGGCCTTGTCGATGGTCCCGACCACAACCTCTGCACAGCGTCTGTTGAATCAGGTCCTGCCGGATATCGCGGGCCGGATCGAAGCCGCAGCCGTGCGCGTGCCCGTTGCCTCTGTTTCCGCTGTCGATTTATCGGTGACGCTGGATGTGAATGTATCGCTCAAGGACGTGCATCAGGTCATGCGCGCACAATCGGGGGTCATCGGCTGGACGGACAAACCGCTTGTGTCTACCGATCTGCGTGCGCGTCCGGAAAGCCTGATAGTATCGCTGCCCGAAACGCGCGTCACTGCTGGTGGATTGCTGCGGGTATTCGGCTGGTATGATAACGAATGGGGCTTTTCGTGTCGTATGTTGGACGTCGCTTCACGTATGGGTGACCAGTAATCGGGGGTTGGCCCTTTCCCTTGATCACGCAGCGGATTAATGAGGGGGTCTTCTACCTTAAGGCGGCCCAATGTCTACTATCGTATCTGTCCAAAACCTGCGCAAGACCTACGCAGGTGGCTTCGAAGCCCTCAAGTCTGTTAACCTTGATATTCAAGAGGGCGAAATCCTTGCCTTGCTTGGGCCCAACGGCGCGGGAAAAACCACACTGATCTCGGCTATTTGCGGGATCACCGTCCCGACAAGCGGCAGCGTGACCGTGGGCGGGCATGACACCCAGACAGATTACCGCGCCGCCCGTGACCTTATCGGGCTAGTGCCGCAAGAGGTAAGCCTTGAGCCGTTCGAGACCGTGATGAACACGGTCAGTTTTTCGCGCGGCCTGTTCGGCAAGCCCCGCAACGATGCATTTATCAAAGGCATCCTTGATCAGCTTTCGCTTGGCGACAAGAAAGACAGCAAGATCATGACGCTTTCGGGCGGCATGAAACGTCGTGTGCTGATCGCCAAGGCGCTAAGCCATGAACCCAAAGTCTTGTTTCTTGATGAACCGACCGCTGGCGTTGACGTGGAATTGCGCAAAGACATGTGGAATGTCGTGGCCGACCTCAAGGCGTCCGGCGTCACGATCATTCTGACCACGCACTATATTGAAGAGGCCGAAGCCATTGCAGACCGCGTCGGTGTCATCAACAAAGGCGAGATCCTGCTGGTGCAGGACAAAGCCGAGTTGATGTCCCAGATGGGTCAGAAACAGCTAAGGATCGATCTGACCGAGGCTGCGCAGGCCATTCCCAAATCCTTGGCCGGCTACGATCTGGTGCGCGCGGGTGACGGGCTAAGCCTGACATATACTTACGACACCAAAGGGGAACGGACCGGCATCACAACTCTGCTAGCCGATCTGCAAAAGGCGGGCCTGCATATGAGAGACATTCAAACCCAGCAAAGCAGTCTGGAAGACATCTTTGTCGGGCTTGTGAAGGAAACAACATGAACTTCAGTGCAGCCCTAACTATCTATCTGTTCGAGATGCGGCGTTTCTTTCGCACCATGATGCAAAGTCTTTTGTCGCCGGTGCTGTCCACGTCGCTTTATTTCGTGGTGTTTGGCGCGGCTATTGGCAGCCGCATCGAACAGGTCGAAGGCGTCAGCTATGGCGCGTTCATCGTACCCGGTTTGATCATGTTGTCAGTCATGACGCAGGCGACTTCCAATGCCAGCTTTGGCATTTATTTCCCGAAATTCATCGGTACGATCTATGAATTGCTATCTGCGCCCGTCAGCTTTCTAGAGGTCGTCGCGGGCTATGTGGGGGCGGCAGCAACCAAAGCGTTGATCATTGGCATCGTCATTCTGATCACGGCATTCTTCTTTGTGGATATCCAGATCGCTCACCCGATCGCGATGATCGCGTTTTTGGTGCTTACCTGTGTCAGCTTTGCGCTGCTCGGGTTTATCATCGGTATTTGGGCCGGTAATTTTGAACAGCTGCAAATGATCCCTCTGCTCATCATCACGCCATTGGTGTTCTTGGGCGGTTCTTTTTATTCAATCACAATGCTTCCGCCGATTTGGCAGACGGTTACCTTGTTTAACCCTGTCGTCTATCTGATCAGCGGGTTCCGGTGGTCATTCTTTGGCACAGCCGATGTCAGCATTGGTTTCTCGCTCTTTGCGATTGGCCTGTTTACAGTGATTTGCATGGGTATCATCTGGTGGATTTTCCGCACTGGCTGGCGGATCAGACAGTAACCCTTGCGCGATGTTGATGAAGGTCTAAGTAAAGCCCTATGAAACGCTTTGTTCCCTTTATGAAATCCAATCCCTTTGTTGCCGTGATACGGTTGCAGGGTGCGATAGCGAACTCGGGTCGCGGGCTGGACGATCCAAGCCTTGCACCCGTCATCGAAAAAGCCTTTTCAAAAGGCAAACCTGCGGCTGTCGCGCTCGAGATCAACTGCCCGGGCGGGTCGCCTGTGCAATCGTCTTTGATTGCGTCACGCATCAGAAGGCTTGCCGACGAAAAGAAAGTCCCGGTCTTCGCATTTGTCGAAGATGTGGCTGCGTCCGGTGGCTATTGGCTGGCCTGCGCTGCGGATGAGATCTTTGTGGACAGCTGTTCGATCACCGGATCAATCGGCGTCATCAGCGCGGGCTTCGGGGCGACAAGTGCTATTGAAAAGCTGGGTGTTGAACGGCGGGTTCACACGGCTGGCAAGTCCAAGTCCATGATGGACCCCTTCAGACCGGAAAAGCCTGCCGACGTGAAGAAGCTGAAGGGTTGGCTGGACGATCTGCATGCGACGTTCATTGACTATGTAAAGTCGCGCCGCGGCGCCAAATTGGCGGATGATCCCGATTTGTTTACGGGCGAAGTCTACATCGGTCAAAAGGGCGTCGATCAAGGACTGGTCGATGGTATCGGGCATCTGACACCGATCATGAAAGCCCGTTTTGGTGACAAAGTCGAATTCCGCCGCTACGGGCAGAAAAAGCCGCTTTTGGCACGCTTTGGTGCACAGATTGTCGATGATGCGGTAGCCGGAATAGAGGAACGCGCGGCTTTTGCGCGGTTCGGCCTGTGATCCTGAAGGCGATCTCTCTTTTTCTGGCTTTCATGCTGGTGCTGGCGATCTTCGGAAAGTGGCGGTTTCCGGGACAGCAACGATTAGCAGATGCCAAATGCCCCAAATGTCTGCGCTACCGGATCGGCAAAGGCCCGTGCCAATGTCAGAAGAACCGCAAATGAAGGCGCTTGTTACAGGCGCAGGTGCGCGACTGGGTCAGGCAATGGCGCTGTATCTGGGGCGCCGTGGCTATGATGTAGCCGTCCACTATTCAGCCTCTCAAGAGGGTGCGCAGGACACGGTCGACCAGCTAAAGGCGATGGGACGGCATGCCGTTGCTTTGCAGGCCGACCTGCTGGATGAACAGGTGACGCAGACACTTGTTGGTCGCGCGGTTGACGCGCTGGGCGGGCCTTTGACCTGTCTGATCAACAATGCCTCGATCTTCGAGTATGACACCCTTCAAACCAGCACCCGCAGAAGCTGGGACAGGCACATTGACTCCAACTTGCGCGCACCATTTGTCCTGACGCAGCATTTCGCCGACCAAGTCCCGTTGCCAGAATTGGATCAGATGGGGGAACCTGTGGCGCAAGGGCTTGTGATCAATATGCTTGACCAGCGAATTCACAAACTGACGCCCGAGTTCATGACATATACCATCGCCAAGATGGGGCTTTGGGCCATGACACGCACCACTGCGCAGGCGCTAGCGCCGCGCATAAGGGTGAACGGGATTGGTCCGGGGCCGACCCTGCAAGGGCATCGGCAAAGCAAGGACCATTTCGACAAGCAGCGCGCTGCAACCGTTTTAAAACGCGGCGCGAACCCTGCGGATATCACCGCGGCGCTGGGCTACTTCCTTGATGCGCCGGCACTAACGGGGCAAATGCTGGCCGTCGATGGTGGGCAGCACCTAGCTTGGCAGACGCCGGATGTGTTGGGCGTTGAATAAGTGGTGTGACAAGTTGTGCACTTATGCTGAGTCAAGTTCACAGAAACGTCATAAATAGCATAGTTATCAATATGTTAATCCAGTAATGGTAATAATATTAAATAAAATCAGTTACTTAAGATTGCGCCTAAAAAATAGGCATCTTGACGAAGTCTGCTAAAAACAACGAGAAATCATGGCTCCACAAGATTAACCCACGGACTTATCCACAGAAACCGTGGATGCCTTTCCTCTTGTCCTCGGGACGTTACCATTGCAGCCAGCAAAGAATCACAGATCAGAAATATGACCGAGCAGCCACTTCCAGAAACCAAGACCGGTTACGATATCATTCACGGCTATCTGCGGACGCTGGATGCCAGTCCGGGTGTTTACCGGATGTTGGATGCGGACAGTCGTGTGCTTTATGTGGGCAAGGCCAGAAACCTCAAGGCGCGGGTTAGTAATTATTCCCGGCCCGGAAATCATTCGCCGCGGATTACCCGTATGATCCGCGAGACAGCAACGATGATGTTCTTGACGACGCGGACCGAAACCGAGGCATTGTTGCTTGAGCAGAACCTGATCAAGCAGCTCAAGCCGCGCTACAATGTCCTGCTGCGCGACGACAAATCCTTCCCCAATATCCTCGTGGCGCAAGATCATGCCTTTCCGATGATCAAAAAGCACCGCGGCGCAAAAAAGGAAAAGGGCAATTACTATGGCCCGTTCGCCAGTGCAGGCGCGGTCAACCGGACTCTGAACCAATTGCAGCGGGTCTTCTTGCTGCGCAATTGCTCTGACAGCGACTTTGAAACCCGCACCCGTCCTTGCCTGCAGTACCAGATCAAGCGGTGCTCTGCCCCGTGTTGCGGCCTGATTTCCGAAACAGACTACGCGGCGACCGTCGCCGATGCCGAGAAATTCCTGCAAGGTCGGACCAAAGGCATCCAGCAGGCGCTTGCGACCCAGATGCAGGACGCCAGCGCCGCGATGGAATTTGAACGCGCCGCCGCGTTGCGCGACCGGATCAAGGCGTTGACCCAAGTCCAGACCGCACAAGGTATCAATCCGCAAAACACGCCAGAGGCAGATGTTATCGCGTTACACTGTGACGGCGGGCAGGCATGCGTGCAGGTGTTCTTTATCCGTGCCAACCAGAACTGGGGCAATCACGATTATTATCCACGCATCAGTGGTGACGAAGATGCATCCGAAGTGATGGAGGCCTTTGTCGGCCAGTTTTACACCAATCGCGAACCGCCAAAAATGCTGATCCTGTCACATGGACTGGATAACGATGATCTGATGGCACAGGCCTTGGCGGAAAAGGCGGATCGCAAGGTTGAAATCATCATCCCCCAACGCGGCGAAAAGGCAGAGTTGGTCCACAGTGCCTTGCGCAATGCCCGCGAAAGCCTTGCCCGCAAGATGTCGGAAACTGCGACCCAAGCCCGTTTACTGAAGGGTCTGGCTGATGCATTTGACCTTGAAAAAGTACCGCAGCGGGTCGAAGTCTACGACAACTCGCATATTCAAGGCGCGCATGCTGTGGGCGCAATGGTGGTGGCTGGTCCGGACGGGTTTGACAAAAACCAGTACCGCAAGTTCAACATCAAGGGCGAAAGCCTGACACCGGGTGACGATTTCGGGATGATGAAAGAGGTTTTGACCCGCCGCTTTCAACGCCTGCTCAAAGAGGACGCGGACCGCACACAGGGCACATGGCCTGACCTTTTGTTGATCGACGGCGGGCAGGGGCAAGTCAGCGCCGTGCGCGAGATCATGAATGAATTGGGCGTCAGTGATATCCCGATGGTCGGTGTGGCCAAGGGCCTCGATCGTGATGCCGGAAAAGAAGAATTCCACCGTACCGGCAAACCGGTCATGGCGCTGCGTCACAATGATCCGGTGTTGTATTTCATCCAGCGTATGCGTGACGAAGTACACCGCTTTGCCATTGGCACCCACCGCGCGAAACGATCCAAAGCGATCGGTGCGACCCCGCTTGATGATGTGCCAGGCGTTGGGGCCACACGAAAACGCGCGCTGCTGGCGCACTTTGGTTCAGCCAAGGCCGTTGCGCGGGCCAATCTGGCGGACTTGAAGGCCGTGGACGGGGTGTCGGCGAAGCTCGCGCAGACGGTCTATGACTTCTTCCACGAGAACGGCTAGCGTTGGTTTTCCGGGCGTTTCCGTTGCCCATCTTACAGCCGCCGTCACGTTTTGCGACGACATAGTCGGCTAGCTGCTGGCGTTGCGGCTGATGAAAGGCAGTTGACTAAACCACCCCTCCTTCGCCACCGTGCAAAGCAAAATAACAAAGGTATTTCGGATGGCAAATTTCAAACAACGACTTCATGAGACCAGCGACAGGTTGACAGCGCATGTCTGCACAATTCCCTCGGCCACTGTGACACAGGCCATGGCTGCCGCAGGTGCCGACGCGGTGATCATCGATATGGAACATGGTGCCGTCGACTATGCCAGCGCACATGCGATGATTGCCGCCACCCAAGGTACGAAATGCGCACCTATCGTCAGGGTCGCCGAGAACGATCCTGTGCAGGTCAAACGTGTGCTGGACCTAGGCGCGCAAGGCATTTGCTTTCCCATGATCCGCACCGCCGAGGATGCCCGCAAAGCGGTGGCTTCGCTTTACTATCCACCCAAAGGCAATCGTGGTTTTGGCCCATTCATTGCGCATTCTGCGGCTGGCGTGCCCTTGCTTGAATACAAGGATGCCGTCGATGGTACACTGACCTGTATTTTGTTGGTCGAAACTGCAGATGCGATCGAGAATATAGAAGAAATTGCAGCAGTAGCCGGAATAGATCTATTGGTTCCTGCGCAGTTCGATCTGTCGACTGATTTGGGTATTTCCGGCCAATTCGAACACCCCGACTTTCAGGCCGCGATAGCGAAAGTGGAAAAAGCTGCCAATGATGCAGGCGTTCCCCTTGGAAACGTCGCGATGACCCCGCAACAGGCCACAGGGCTGTTTGCCAAGGGTTATCGTGTCATCTGCGGATTTGACCTGCTCTGGCTAAAGGCAAAGACCACTGAATCGCAGGGGTGGCTGGGCAAAGACTAGGCCCGCTGCAATCAAGTCGCTTTCCACGGTCGCAACAAGCGGCTAAACCTGCACTATGAACCTGAATCTGCCAAATATCCTGACGATCCTGCGCTTGGCCGCAGCCCCCGGTATCGTCATCATGTTCTTGTATTTCCACCGCCCTTTGGCGGACTGGTTTGCGCTGACGCTCTTCATCCTCGCGGCGATCACTGATTTCCTTGACGGCTATCTGGCGCGTGCGTGGAAGCAGGAGAGTAAATTGGGAACGATGCTTGATCCGATTGCGGACAAGGCGATGGTAATCATCGCGCTTGTCGTCATCACCGGATTTTCAGGTATGAACCCTTGGATACTCTTGCCCGCGACCTTGATTATTTTCCGCGAGGTTTTCGTGTCCGGTTTGCGTGAATTTTTAGGTGATACAGCGGGTACGCTAAAGGTCACAAACCTTGCCAAGTGGAAAACGACCGCGCAGATGGTTGCGATTTCAATGTTGTTCGCGACAGGCGCGTTCGAACATTATTTCGGCATGCAATCGCTTGCCATGACCTCCGAAATGGTGGCCGAAGCGATTTCGGGCGATGGTCCGGATGAACTGGGTCTCTATTGGAAATATAAAGGCATGGTTATCAGTTGGTGGGG
The DNA here is from genome assembly GCA_965364495.1 of uncultured Yoonia sp. Taxonomy (GTDB): domain Bacteria; phylum Pseudomonadota; class Alphaproteobacteria; order Rhodobacterales; family Rhodobacteraceae; genus Yoonia. The sequence continues at coordinate 9,681 of CBDTYC010000017.1, forward strand.
CGGTATCGTTATGCTGTGGATCGCCGCCGTCCTGACGATCAAGACCGGTTGGGATTATTTCCAGAAGTCACTGCCCTATCTAAAAGAAGAAGACGCATGAACGTAGTGTACTTTGCATGGGTCCGCGAGCGGATCGGGCTGCCGCAGGAAACTGTCAAGACCGATGCTGCGACTGTTAACGACCTGATCACGGAATTGAAGGCCCGCGAAGAACGTTATGCCGCCGCCTTTGCCGATGTAAGCGCTTTGCGTGTGGCCTTGGATCAGGAACTGTCCGATTTTGATGCCCCGCTTGCAGGTGTGCGCGAGGTCGCGTTTTTCCCACCCATGACGGGCGGCTAATGACCGTCCGCGTACAAGCCGACGCCTTTGACGCGGGCGCAGAGCTAAATCGCTTTGCCCAAGGCCGCCACGATATTGGCGCTGTCGTCAGCTTTACAGGTGTTGTGCGCGACACCAAAGGTGATCTGCAAGAGATGCTGATCGAGCATTACCCCGGCATGACGCAGAGTGCGATTTCCAAGATAGCGAATGAAGCCGTGAAGCGTTGGGATCTGGCTGATGTGTTGGTTATCCACCGATACGGCCCACTGAAACCCGGTGCCCCTATCATGATGGTAGCGACCGCTTCGGCGCATCGCGCGGCGGCTTTCGAGGCTGCCGATTTCTTGATGGATTACCTCAAGTCACGCGCCCCGTTCTGGAAAAAAGAGATTACCACAAACGGCGCGTCGTGGGTTGCGGCAAAAGACGCTGACGAGGATGCGTTAAACCGCTGGTGATCGGGCCATGGCGGCGCAGGGTTCATGGCGCGGGCAGGTTGTCAGATGATTATTGATCAGTCCTGTCGCCTCCATAAATGCATAGATGATCGTGGGGCCGCAAAACTTGAATCCGGCTTTCTTGAGGTCCTTTGAGATTTGAACCGTAAGCGGCGACTGCGTCGGGATCAGCGTCCGGTCTGCATGTACGGTTCGCAATGGCACGCCATCCACGTATTTCCACAAGAAACGGTCAAAGCCCTCTGCCGCCTCGATCCGCTGCCATGCGCGGGCGTTGCCAATGGTTGCTTCGATCTTGCCGCGATGACGGATGATCCCTGGATTTCCCAAAAGGCGGGTCACATCGGATTCGCCCCATTCTGCGATCACGTCGGGGTCGAAGTCCGCAAATGCGGCGCGAAAGTTTTCGCGCTTTTTCAAGATGGTTATCCATGACAAACCAGCCTGAAATCCGTCAAGGATCAGCTTTTCCCACAAGGCGCGGCTGTCATACTCTGGCACTCCCCATTCGGTGTCGTGGTAATCGATGTAAATCTGTTCCGGTCCGGCCCAGCCGCAGCGTTCACTCATCTTCCGCCCTTAATCATTTGTTAGGCCTGCTTGGCCCATAGTGCGTGGGACAGTATGGAGCCGGAAAATGCAAAACACCACGCTAAGGCGTGCCGAAATGGAAGATCAGGCACTTGCTGATCCCCTGATGTATGCAATGGCCAGCCGTGCAGCCAACGCGCCAACGATGGTGCGGGATGCTTTGGCCGCAGGGCGGGCGCAACTGGCCTTTCATCCGGTCGTTACAGCTGACGGGCAGCAATCGATCGCCTTTCACGAAGGATTGGTGCGCCTTACCGATCTGGATGGGCGGATCATTCCTGCGGCACATTTTATGCCATCAGTCGAAGAAACGGTGCTCGGTCGCCAGATCGATTGCGCGGCGCTGAAACTTGCCTTGCAGCACCTGCGCAACGTGCCAGAATTGCGGTTGTCGGTGAATGTTTCGGCGCGTTCCATCGGCGATGGGGAATGGCGGCGTATTCTGGATCACGGGCTTTTGGACCGGAACCAGCTAGGGCATCGGCTCATCTTCGAGATTAGTGAAACCTCGGCAATGTTGCTGCCGGAAAACGTTATCCGTTTTATGACCGAGATGCAGCCGCGTGGGGTCGGCTTTGCCTTGGACGGGTTTGGTGCAGGGTTTACTGCGTTTCGCCACCTCAAGGATTTCTATTTCGATCTGGTCAAAATCGACAAAAGCTTTGTGCGAGGGATCGATCGTGATGTGGACAATCAGGTTCTGGCAGAGGCCCTGATTACTGTCGCCCACCAGTTTGAGATGTTTGCTGTCGCTGACGGGGTCGAAACCGCAGCAGAAGCCGCATTCCTGTCGTCAATCGGCGCGGACTGCCTGCAAGGTTACCACTTTGGAGTGCCAAGCGCGGAATTATGAAGTTTTGCGCTAACAACATAGGTGCTTTGATTTGCCCTTTGCTAAGTTTGGACCTATGACCAAAACTATCCGGTAGTTTGGTCTAACTTGCACCTGATCAGTGTAAATGTCACCGTCCTGCCAAGGAAGAAACTTGAAGAGGACAAAACATGACGAATGTCGTAATCGCATCCGCCGCCCGCACGGCCGTAGGCAGCTTTGGTGGTTCTTTTGCCAACACACCTGCACATGATCTGGGCGCCGCTATTCTTGAAGCCGTCGTCGCACGCGCCGGTATTGATAAATCCGAAGTAAGCGAAACAATCCTTGGTCAAGTTTTGACTGCAGCTCAGGGCCAAAACCCGGCGCGTCAGGCCCACATCAACGCCGGCCTTCCAAAGGAAGCGGCTGCTTGGGGCATTAACCAGGTTTGTGGTTCCGGTTTGCGCGCTGTTGCCCTTGGCGCACAGCATATCCAACTTGGCGATGCGTCGATTGTCGCCGCTGGCGGTCAAGAAAACATGACGATGTCAACACATGCTGCAAACCTGCGTGCCGGTCACAAGATGGGCGATATGAAGTATATCGATACCATGATCCGCGATGGCCTGTGGGATGCCTTCAATAACTACCACATGGGCCAGACCGCCGAAAACGTCGCAGAGCAGTGGCAGATCAGCCGCGAAATGCAGGACGAATTCGCTGTTGCGTCGCAAAACAAAGCTGAAGCTGCCCAGAAAGCTGGCCGTTTTGATGATGAAATCGCCGCCTTCACAGTTAAGACGCGCAAAGGTGACATCATCGTCGACAAAGACGAATACATCCGCCACGGCGCGACCATGGAAGCAATGCAAAAACTGCGCCCCGCCTTCACCAAGGACGGTTCCGTCACAGCAGCGAACGCATCGGGCCTGAATGACGGCGCGGCAGCGACTTTGCTGATGTCTGCTGACGATGCCGAAAAGCGCGGAATCGAGCCATTGGCCCGCATCGCATCTTACGCGACAGCCGGACTCGACCCGTCCGTTATGGGCGTCGGCCCGATCTATGCATCACGCAAAGCACTGGCAAAAGCGGGCTGGACCGTCGACGATCTGGACCTCGTTGAAGCGAACGAAGCATTTGCTGCGCAGGCCTGTGCAGTAAACAAAGACATGGGTTGGGATCCGGCAATCGTAAACGTCAACGGTGGGGCAATTGCGATTGGTCACCCGATTGGTGCATCCGGTTGCCGCGTTTTGAACACGCTGTTGTTCGAGATGAAGCGCCGCGGCGCGAAAAAAGGCCTTGCCACACTGTGTATCGGTGGCGGCATGGGCGTTGCGATGTGTGTCGAACGTCCGTGATCTAAATCAAGGCGGCGCAACACCGCGCCGCCTACTACAATCTTAAATAAATTCTAGGAGGAATGATTATGGGACGTGTTGCACTCGTCACTGGCGGCTCGCGCGGAATTGGCGCAGCGATTTCAACGGCACTCAAGGACGCAGGCTATAACGTTGCGGCGACTTACGCAGGCAATGATGAAAAGGCTGCGGCTTTCACGGCCGAAACAGGCATCAAAACCTACAAATGGGACGTGGGCAACTACGAGGCTTGCCAGGCAGGCATCGCACAGATCGAAGCGGATCTTGGCCCGGTCGAGGTTCTTGTGAACAATGCAGGCATCACCCGCGACGCGCCATTCCACAAAATGACACCGCAGCAGTGGCACGAATGCATCGACACCAACCTGAACGGCGTCTTCAACATGACGCATAACGTCTGGGGAGGCATGCGCGAGCGCAAGTTCGGCCGTATCGTGACGATCAGCTCGATCAACGGCCAAAAGGGCCAGTTCGCACAAGCCAACTATGCAGCGACCAAAGCGGGCGACATCGGCTTTACCAAATCGCTCGCACAAGAAGGTGCACGCGCTGGCATCACTGTGAATATCGTTGCCCCAGGTTACATCAACACAGAGATGATGAGCACAATTCCTGAAAAAGTGATGAACGAAGTGATTCTGCCACAGATCCCCGTGGGCCGTCTTGGCGAAGCCTCTGAAATCGCGCGCGCGGTTGTGTTCCTTGCGTCCGATGATGCGGGCTTTGTCACCGGATCCACGCTGTCAGCGAATGGCGGTCAATACATGTCCTAAGTCAGGACGATTTCGAGAATTGAAAAGGCCGCGCTGGTTAAGCGCGGCCTTTTTTGTTCGCTTGGCGTCTGTCTGACTTTGTTCAGCGACGGCGCGTGAACCAGCGGATTGCATTGCGAAGGACTTCCGAGCGTTCTTGATGGGCGCGTTCGATACCTTCGCGGACGCGGCGGCTTGATGTTGTTTCGTACATGGTGTCGTTCCTTTGTTTGTCTTGATGCCCTCAATATGGGCCTTGATGCGGCACGCGACAAACGAGACTTTCTATTGCTTCAGTTAAGCTGTATTAAACTGAAGCATGTCAGATAGATTACCGCCTCTTACCGCGCTACGTGCTTTTGAAGCGGCGGCGCGCCATATGTCATTTGCGCGTGCCGCAGCAGAGCTAAACGTAACGCCCGCGGCATTATCATATCAAATCAAAGCATTAGAGGCAGATTTGGGGCAACCTGTCTTTCGCCGGCTTAACCGCGCGGTAGAGCTGACCGAAGCGGGTCGCAGCCTTGCGCCAGGTGCAAGGGATGCCTTCGCTCTACTGTCATCGGCATGGCGAACCACAAAGAAACTGAATGATAACGGCGTGCTGACGGTGACTGCTGGCCCTGCCTTTACATCGAAATGGCTTGCGCCACGCATGTATGAATTTGCGCGGACTCATAAGGACATCGAGCTGCGGTTCCTTGCGACGCTGCGCCTGATTGATTTCGACCGTGACGAAGTTGATGTCGCGATCCGCTTTGGTTTGGGCAACGACAAGGGTGTTTATGCCCGCCCGTTGATCAAAGAGTGGGTGACACCAATGATGACGCCCGAAATGGCCAAAGAGATCACAACACCTGAAAAGCTGGCGGATGCACGGTTGATCCATGACGACTCGGTCAGTTTTTTCGAGGCCCCTGCCGATTGGCCTGCTTGGGCAAAGGCGGCGCAACTCACATTCGACACTGCGCATGGCCCAAGGTTTTCGCAGGCCGACCACGCAATCGACGCGGCTATCGCGGGGGCAGGGGTTGTGTTGGGGCGCGTTTCGCTTGCGACGCGCGCACTCGAGTCGGGACGGTTGGTCGCCCCCTTTGAGCTTGGCCTCGTGCTAGAGGCCCAGTTTCGCTTCATTTGCCCGCTTGGACACGAAAAACGTCCCCATATCGCGGCGTTCGAGGATTGGGTGATGGAGGAAATAAAGACGTCGACCAAATTTTCAAATGGTCGACGTCTGGTTAATGCACGTGATCTTGACTAGCAGCGCGCTTTCCAACGCTGTGCGGTTAGTGCGTGCTAAGTCGGCTAATTTCTTCCTTCAGCATCAGCTTTTGCTTTTTCAGCTTTGCAACTTCGATGTCATTTGATGCAGGGCTCCGCTGCATTGCTTCGACATGTTCAGAGAGGGTTTCATGTTTCTTCTTCAGCGCCTCTAGGTGTGAATTCATGCTCATTCGGTTCCTCCTCTAAGTTGATGATATGCCATTGCACCACATCAAAAGTGATCTGTCACGCTGCATGGCAGCAATTCGACACTGACAGATCGTCGCGCTGAAAAATTACGATTGTGTTAAGGCAAGATGGGCAATTTCTCGCCAGTTCGCAAAGCCGCACTGACTTCTACAGTATAACTTTCCCGATCCCCTTCATGGGAATCGCCTTCGTGCATCACCAATGTCGGGGCCATACGAAATGCGGCGCGCCCTTCTTGGCGCGCTTGCAGAAGAAACAGTTCCGGTGCGCGGGCTGCACGTCCTGCAATCGGACGTACGACAATCGCACCAAGCCGCCCCTCGAGGGCGGATAAGACCTCTGGCAAGCGCTCTATCCGTTGGATGATCGTCAGGTATCCGCGCGGTCCTACCCGTTTTGCGCCAATGGCGATCCAGTCCGCCAATGGCGTATCACCGCCAAAAGCAATGTCTCGGCCTGTGTCTGTCGCCGGAGTTCCCGCGTTGCGGTCAAAATAGGGGGGGTTCATGATAACATGCGTAAACCGCTTCTGACGCAAGTCGGACGGCATGTCCCGCAAGTCCGCTGTGACAACGTCAAATGCCATTTTGTTTTCGGACGCATTGCGCCGGGCAAGCCGCGCATAGTCAGCCTGAATTTCAACGCCGGTCACATGGACGTCAGGTACGCGGGCAGCAATGCAAAGCGATGCGACCCCGACTCCGCACCCTAGCTCCAGAACTGTATCGCCTGATTTTGCGGGGACAGAAGCCGCGAGGATCACTGGATCAACCCCTGCCCGATAGCCTACGCGCGGTTGCCAGATACGTAGCTTTCCACCCAGAAAGTCGTCGCAAGTTAGGTCGTCAGACGCGGCCAAGGTCAATCTCACCATCGCGCATTACGGCCTCGGCCATGAACAAATCGCGGTCCAAAACCATCAGGCGCCGCGGCATGATTCCTATGCTGCCTTCAAGGACGCTCATATTTACGTCGAATGCGAACCAGTCTATACCTTCGCTGTCCAACAGGGCGGTTGCAAAAGCGAGGACAGTCGGGTCGTTGGTGCGCAAAAGCTCTTTCATCTACCAAGACGTAAAGTGCCGCGCGGCGCTTGTCTATTCACATGACGGAACTGTTAATGAGCCTTGATCACGCCGCCACCAAACCCCACGAACAATTGGCTGCAGCTTTGGCCGATGACCTGACGGCAGTGAACGCCCTGATCCGCGACCGCATGGCATCAGAGCATGCCCCACGCATCCCGGAAGTCACAGCGCATCTGGTCGAGGCAGGCGGTAAACGCCTGCGTCCGATGCTGACTTTGGCTGCGGCCCGGATGTGTGGCTATGACGGCACTTATCACGTACATTTGGCCGCGACTGTCGAATTCATTCACACGGCGACGCTGCTGCACGACGAC
>CBDTYC010000018.1:0-16552 GCA_965364495.1 uncultured Yoonia sp.
TGTTGCTTGTTCCCGTGGCGCTCGGCCTTGGTTTTACGTCCATCGGCGGACCGGATTAACTAACTGTCGCGGTTGTGATGAACGCATGGTTCCTCAAAGGTGCCTATGACATCTGGCAGCGGACTGACGCCGATTGCGAGGCCGACAAGCACAAGGTCGAGATCAAGGTTTTCAAGGTCTCGCTGTATTACCTTTTCGCGCATTTCGGCGCGCTGCTGATCGAGGCCGCCTTGCGCCTTTACGGCATCGGAGGCTGGGTATGACAATTCAAGTAGAACACGAAATCCACACCCGCCGCAAAGGGCGTAACTTTGGCGTTGGGCTTTTGCTGGCTGGCTTTATCGCCATCATTTTTGGCCTGACAGTCGTGAAGGTGCTACAGCTGGGCGATGTCGCGAAGTTTGAAACTTTTGATCATGTGGCACGGCCACAAGTGGTCCCCCAGGAAGGGGCTAGCGAATGATGCTGTTCCCGAACCTGCAAGGACCAAAGCGCACCTTGGCGCAGACCGTCTCGGTTGTTTTTCTTATGGGCGGTTTGGCGTGGGCATCTGTGCCTTTTTATGACTGGTTCTGCCGTGTAACCGGCTTTGGTGGTATTACGAACGTGGCCGAGGCCGGCAGCGACGTGATTCTGGACCAAACGATAAAGGTCCGGTTTGATGCATCGCTTGAACGGGATATGCCTTGGACTTTCAAACCGGAAGTCCGCGAGATGGAAATCCGTATCGGTGAAACCGGACTGGCATTCTACGAAGCACATAACCCGCTTGACGTACCTGTCGCCGGCCAAGCCGCCTATAACGTGACGCCCTACGAGGCTGGCGTGTTCTTCGACAAGATCGAGTGCTTCTGCTTTACAGAACAGGTCCTGATGCCCGGCGAAACTGTGATGATGCCTGTCAGCTTCTTTGTGGACCCGGCCATCGTTGATGACCGCGAAGGGCAGTATGTACATACGATCACGCTCAGCTATACTTTTTACCAGATTGATGTGCCGGAAGATCAAATCCAGGCCGCTCTGACACCAGAAACTTTGACAACTACGCCGCCAGTCGGCATAGAAACCAACTAAAGACCAGCCGATAGGGAACGCACTACATGGCGCATGCAAAGAACCACGATTATCACATTTTGCCACCTTCCATCTGGCCGCTCATCGGCGGCGTAGGTGCGTTTGTCATGCTTTTTGGCGCGACGATCTGGATGCACGGATCAGGCCCATACATCTTCCTGATGGGTCTGGCGGCAGTGCTTTACGTCATGTTTGCATGGTGGTCCGAAGTTGTTCACGAAAGCAATACCGGTGACCATACACCTGTTGTCCGGATCGGCCTGCGCTACGGCTTTATCATGTTCATCATGTCCGAAGTCATGTTCTTTGCCGCTTGGTTCTGGTCGTTCTTCAAGCACACGATCTACCCGATGAACGAATATGCGGGCACTACATATATCGCGCCAGAGTTCTATCAGGTTGACGCTTTCCACCTGCCGCTGATCAACACGCTTGTGCTGCTGTGTTCAGGCATGGCGGTGACATGGGCGCACCACGCTCTTGTTCATGAAAACAACCGCAAAGATCTTGAGCATGGTTTGCTTTTGGCAGTGATCCTCGGGATCCTGTTCACAGGCTTGCAGGCCTACGAATACTGGTACCTGCTGGTGCAGCAGGACTGGACCTTTGGCGGTGACAAGTTCTTCTCGAACTTCTTCATGGCGACAGGTTTCCACGGCTTTCACGTTGTGATCGGTACGATCTTCTTGTTCGTCTGCTACTTGCGGGCCCGGGCAGGGCACTTCACACCCGAACGTCACGTCGGTTTCGAGGCTGCAGCTTGGTACTGGCACTTTGTTGATGTGGTGTGGCTGTTCTTGTTCTTTGCTGTCTACATCTGGGGCATCTAAGCTTGGTCTTGCTCTTGCTGTTCGGCGCTGTCTACGTTTTGGGCATCTGGGTGCCGATGTGACTTAGGCCGGAGCAAGGGCAAACCTACCCATGAGACGCGCGAGTCAACGCTCGCGCGTTTTGGCTTTTAGAGGCGGATATGCTGCGTAAAATCCTTTTTCCCTTGATCCTCGGTCTTGCGGGCTGTGGCGTCTTGATCGGCCTCGGTCTGTGGCAGGGTGAACGTCTGGCTTGGAAGGAAGACGTCCTTGCCGGCATCAACGCAAGGCTAGCCGCGGCACCGGCACCGTTGACGACCGACGTATCAGAAGCAGCGAACGAGTATACTCGCGTGACCGTTTCCGGAACACTGACGGGCGAAGAACTGCATGTGCTGGTTTCCGGAACAGAAGCGGGTACGGGCTACCGCGTGATCTCTAAGATGCAAACGCCACTTGGTGCGGTCCTCGTCGATCAAGGTTTGCTTGCGCTTGAGAATAAGGCCGCTGCCCCACTGATTGCCCCGATGGAGATCACAGGCACCCTGATTTGGCCTGATGATCAAAACAGCAGCACCCCCGATCCGGATATCGCCGCGAACATCTGGTTTGCGCGCAACGTGGACACGATGTCAGTGGCGCTGGATACTTTGCCTCTGATGATCGTCAGCACCACAACGACCCCCGCCGATCCCCGCCTGACACCTTTGCCGGTCAATACGGCCACCATCAAGAACGACCACTTTGAATATGCGCTCACATGGTTCTTGCTGGCGCTCGTCTGGGCCATTATGAGCTTTTACCTGATACTTCGCACGACACGCCCAAAGGACGCCTGAACACCATGCGGTATATTTCGACCCGCGGCACAGCGCCGGATCTTAGTTTTGAAGAGGCGATGCTGACCGGCCTCGCCCGTGACGGTGGCCTTTATGTGCCAGAGCAAGTGCCGACGCTGACACACGCCCAGATCGCCGCGATGGCAGGCAAGACCTATGAAGAGGTCGCCTTTGAAGTCATGCGGCCCTTTATCGGCGACACGTTTTCTGACGCCGAGTTCCGCACACTGATTACGCAGGCCTACGCGGGCTTTGGCCACGCCGCCCGCGCGCCACTGGTGCAACTTGACAGCAATCACTACCTGCTCGAGCTTTTCCACGGACCTACATTGGCGTTCAAAGATTTCGCGATGCAGTTGATCGGGCAGATGTTCCAAGCCGCCCTTTCACGGTCTGGCAACCGCGTAACGATCGTAGGGGCGACGTCTGGCGATACAGGCTCTGCCGCGATCGAGGCATTTCGCGGTCTCAAGGCCGTTGATGTGATCATTATGTATCCGCATGGCCGTGTGTCAGAGGTGCAACGCCGCCAGATGACGACGCCCACGGAAAGCAATGTGCATGCGCTTGCGGTCGATGGTGACTTTGATGATTGTCAGGCAGCCGTGAAAGACATGTTCAACGATTTCGCCTTTCGCGAAGACGTCAAGCTGGCAGGGGTGAATTCAATCAACTGGGGCCGTGTGCTGGCGCAGGTTGTGTATTATTTCACCGCCGCGGTGTCGTTGGGCGCACCACATCGGCAGATCAGTTTCACCGTACCGACAGGAAACTTCGGTGACATTTTTGCAGGCTACATTGCCAAGCAAATGGGCCTGCCGATTGCGGATCTGGTCGTGGCCACGAACCGGAATGATATTCTGCACCGGACGCTGCAAACGGGGGCCTACACCAAAGAGGGTGTAAGCCCGACCATCAGTCCGTCGATGGATATTCAAGTGAGCTCGAATTTCGAGCGCGCACTTTTTGATGCCTATGGCCGCGACGGTGCCGCAGTTGCTGCACAGATGGAGGATCTCAAGCAAGGTGGTTTCCAGATCAGCCAAGGTGCGTACCAGATGCTGAAAGAAACATTCAAGTCCGGCCGCGCATCCGAGAGCGAAACCAGCGCCGCGATCAAGTCCTATCTTGCGAACCATGGCGAATTGCTGTGTCCGCATACCGCCGTTGGTGTGCATGTGGCCGAGGCGCATTTGGGGACCATCCCAATGGTCACACTTGCAACAGCGCATCCCGCCAAATTCCCCGACGCCGTAAAAGCGGCGTCAGGTGTCGCCGCACCGCTGCCACCACGCATGGCAGACCTTTATGACCGACCCGAACGCGTCACGCGCGTCCCCAACGACCTTGCGGCCATCCAAGCCGTTATCAAAGAACGGATCGCCCATTGACCATCCAACTGCACACGCTGTCCAACGGATTTCGTATCGTCACCGAAAATATGCCGGGTCTGAAATCAAGCAGTATCGGTATCTGGGTCCAAGCGGGTGGGCGACACGAACGGCTTGAACAGAACGGGATTGCGCACTTTCTTGAACATATGGCCTTCAAGGGGACAAAGACCCGCAGTGCGCTGCAAATTGCGGAAAGCATCGAAGATGTGGGCGGGTATATCAACGCCTACACCAGTCGCGAAATGACAGCCTATTATGCGCGGGTGCTTGAAGATGACGTGGCCCTTGGGCTCGATGTGATTTCGGACATTTTGCTGAATCCAGTGTTCGACCTTGCCGAGATTGAAGTTGAACGTGGCGTGATCCTGCAAGAGATCGGTCAGACGTTGGACACACCTGACGACATCATTTTTGACTGGTTGCAAGAAGTGGCTTACCCCGATCAGGCCTTGGGCCGGACCATTCTTGGTCCGTCCGAGCGCGTTAGCAGCTTTAGTCGGGATGATCTGCAGGGTTTTGTCGCTGAACATTACGGCCCTAACCAGATGATCCTGTCGGCTGCCGGTGCGATTGATCACGATGCCATTGTAAAGCAAGCAGAAGCACTTTTCGGGCATCTCCCCGCAGTGCCGCGAGCGCCTGAATTGCTGCAACCTGCCAAATTCGGTGGCGGCGAATGGCGCGAGGACAAAGCGCTCGAGCAGGTTCATTTTGCACTTGCCCTAGAGGGGCCGACCTACCTTGATCCGGCGATCTATACCGCGCAGGTTTACGCCAACGCGATGGGTGGCGGGATGTCGTCGCGCCTGTTCCAGGAAGTGCGTGAAAAGCGCGGGCTGTGTTATACAATTTTCGCGCAAGCGGGTGCATACGAAGACACCGGCCTGACCACGATATACGCAGGTACTAGTGCAGAACAAATCGAAGAACTGGCCAACGTCACCATCGACGAGATGAAACGCGCAGCCGACGATATGACAGCGGCCGAAGTGGCACGCGCCCGTGCACAGATGAAGGCCGGTTTGTTGATGGGGCTGGAAAGTCCGTCCAATCGGGCCGAGCGTCTGGCGCGGCTTTTGTCGATCTGGGACCGTATCCCGTCAATTGATGAAACGATCGAACGGATCGACGATGTCACAACAGGGGACGTGAAAGATTTTGCAGGGCAAATGGCAGGGCAGGCGGGTACAGCGATGGCGCTTTATGGCCCCGCGAATGCCGCACCAACGCTTGATGCACTGAAAGCACGGCTGGCTGCGTAGTGCTGGGGGCCAAGCGCAAGGTCCGGATCGAAACCGAGCGGCTGACGTTACGCTTGCCGATGCACAGCGATTTTCGCGCGTGGTCCGCGCTGCGCCGCGATAGCGAAGCCTTCCTGAACCCGTGAGCAACTACCTGGGCCTCTGACCATCTTTCGCGCAAGGCTTTCACGAACCGCGTGTATTGGGCGCAGCGATCCGTGGCGAACGGGACGGCTATGCCCTTGTTCATCTTCCGCCGCGCGGACGAGGCGCTGGTGGGGGCCATCACGCTTGATCACATCAAGCGCGGCCCCGCACAGTCCGGCATTACAGGCTATTGGATGGGTGAGCCTTTCGCGCGGCAAGGCTATATGCGTGAAGCGATCGAAGCTGTTGTGCATCATGCCTTTACTCAGCTTGACCTGAGCCGGATCGAGGCGGGCTGCCTGCCGGAAAATACACCCTCACGCCGCTTGCTTGAACAATGTGGCTATAAATATGAAGGTGTGGCGCAAAGCTATCTGCAAATCAATGGACGATGGCGCAATCACGTTCTCTACGCCAATTTGCGGCACGACCGTCGGGGAAAAACCGACGTCGGCTGACTTGTAGCTTCTTCTTTTTCCCAAAAAAACTTTCGCCGAAGGCATCCCGCCGGTCCGGCAAGAACAGACTGATCAAAGTGCGCGCATCCGCGCCAGCACGTCATTCCCTTGCATCGCGAGAAAGTGCAGAATGTCGATGAATATCCAGTTCTCGGCCAGCTTGTCGCCGTCACGGCGGTACATATCGACGACACGCATTTCGGCGGGCCTGCCGGTGGGCATACCAAGATAGCCGCCCGCATTCGTGACCGTCAGATTGGCCCAGCCGAAGAATCCTCCAAAATTCCCTTCTGCCAGACGGCAGATATGCCCGTTGAACACGCGGTCTTTGATTTGGGTGCGGAAGGGGCGCTGGTGCTGCTCGACATAGCGATCAATCGTATAGGTCGCCCCGATCCCTTCTGGCCCCCACCAGAGCATGTCGTCATGCCAGCATCGGGCCAGTTCTTGTTGCGGGGTGTCGTATTTGTGGTGGGTGTTTATGTCGCCGATCATCGTATTGATCAATTTGAGCGTCTGTTCCCCCTGCGTGGGGTGTGCGTCATCAAATAGCAAACCGTCGTGTGTCGCGGGGCCGGGCTGGACCAAATGCATGCCCGTTTGCGGGGGCAGGGGGTATTGGCCCGCTTGGGTCATCAGATGGATCAGGTCACAGAACATCGCTGTCTCAACGATCTTGCCATCAACGACCTTGTTGAATTCAGCATAGCGCAACATCGCGATGCGCCGGTTGGGTTTTATCCCCAGGAATGGCGCATCAAACAGCCCCATCAAATGCCCCATCGAGATGACCCAGACGGATTGAAATCCGTCGATCTCGTTACGGCCGGCAATAAAGATATCCTGTCTGCGTTGCACCTTGGTCATCGACGCAAGGAACGGCGCCCAAAAGCTTTCGGCGACAGCCGCGGCCCCATGTTGTTCATAAAAAGGATGCATGCCGCGCCAATGCCAATCTGCACTTGTGCGTTCGGCAAGCACATCTGCCACGGTGTCAGGTGTCGCCTTGGCGAGCGCATCATAATGGGCGCGCACAAGCGCTTTTTCGGTCTGGAAGCTCATGCTATCAGCCTTTCACAGCGCCAGCAGTCAGGCCAGATACAATCTGCTTCTGGAAGAAGATGATCATGACGAACAGCGGTGCGGTCACCGACACAACCGCCGCCACAGCGAACATGACGTTGCCCTTGGTCTGGGTTGTCCCAAGGAAGCTTGCCAATTTAGGCACCATCGTCTGGTTGTCCTTGCTCAGCAGCATCGAGGTCACGGCAAAATCGTTGTAGGCCAAAAGAAAACTGAACAGGCCCGTCGTAATCACCCCCGGCCACATGACCGGAATGATCACGTGTCGGAAGGCCTGAAAACGGGTGCAGCCGTCGACCATCGCGCTTTCGTCCAGATCCTTGGGGATGTTCTTGAAGAATGCATGTAGCATCCACAGGGTAAACGGCTGGTTGATCGCAACAAGCACGATGATTGTCGTACTGAGGTGACCCCAAAGGTTCCATTCGAAGAACGGCAACAGATAGCCCGACACCAGTGTTATCGGCGGCATCGCGCGGAACATCAGCGCGAATAGCAGAAACCAGAATGCATAACGATAGGTTGATCGCGACAGCGCATAGCCCCCAAGCGTACCGCAGGTCAGCGAGATCGTGACAACGCAAAAACACACAATCAGCGTGTTCAGGGCCGCGCGCCAGAATTCCTCTTGTACCCATGCGCCATAGTAGCCGTCGCCGGTGAAGCTCGCGCCGGTTTCAACCATCGTCAACGTGCCAAAGATTGAGTTGGCCCAATCCGCCTTGGAAAAGAAATCGCCCTCGACTTTGAATGATCCCCACAAGGTCCAAAGGAACGGAAAGGCGGCCATGACAAGCCACGTGATCATGAACCCGTATGCAAGCAGGTTGACGGCTGGTGAACGGCGCATTGCTTTTGACATTGGATTACCTCGGGCTGCCAAATTCGCGCCAAGTGCGCACAAGGACGGGCGAAAGCAGGATGCCAACGCCGATGATCGTCAGGACAGACGTGGCCGCGGCCGATGAAAGCAGGCGCGTTTCACCGCCAAGATCATTGAAAATCGCAGAGGACAGCGATGTCGCATGGGCTTGGGCGCTGAAGCTCACGATCGGTTCAAAGACACGGAAGTTATCCATCAGCTGGATCAACGCGATAAAGGTGGTGAGTGGTACAAGGTGCGGAATGATCACGTAGCGGATGCGCTGCCAACGGCTTGCGCCGTCGATCATTGCAGCCTCTAGCGTGTCCGTATTCACGGTTTGCAGGCCTGCATAATAAACAATAAAGGCGAAAGGAGCAGAGTGCCAAATGCCATAGACCATCAGCATGATCCACATCATCGGGGTCGAGGCTTTGACCGACAAAGTCGGATCATCGGCCAACCACTGCAGGCTCGTGCCCAAAATTCCGCGCGCGTCGACCATCCAGAACAGAATGAGTGAGCCGACAAGTGGCGTGACGATCATCGGCAAAAGCGAGAAAAAGATTGTTGGCCCGCGAAGCGCTCGCGCAACGGCATTGACGGCAATCGCAATGAAAAAGCCCAAAATAATGGTTAGTGGCGTGACAATGGCCGTGTAGGTCAGGGTAAAGGCCATCGCGTCATAGAACGGCAGGTTCATCAACGTACGGCCAAAGTCAGGCAAACCGTCAGAATTGACCCAAGCCAGCGCGACTTCGTCCAGCGCGAGGTGATTGCGGTCTTTGTATATTTCGAGACCCGCCCACTGGCCCAAAGGTTCTGCTTCACGCAAGGCGGCGGTGGCTTCGTTATCGACGGCCGTATCCGTGGTGCAACCAAACGGGCCGCAGTTTTCGACTTCGATAATGACTTGGTCGTGGGCCTGATAGAGCGATTGGGTCACGACTGACACAATCGGAAAGGCGATAAACAGCAACATCATCAACGATGAAGGCAGGACAAACCAAAAGAAAGATGAATGCTTCATGTGCTTTGCCCCAAGGTCGAAAAAAGGGGAAGGCGCTGCTGGTGCGCCTTCCCCGCTTGATCCCTACTGAAGGAACCCTTTTTCAGTCGCAGCAGCCGTGTAGGCAGCTTCGATGTCTGCCAATGTCTGCTCGGCGCTCTCGTTGCCTTGCAGGAAGTCGGCAATGTTATCACCCAGAGCAGTGTGCAGCAGGCCTTGGAACGGGCGCATCGGGTAGGGCTGTGAACCTGCGGCAACAGACGCCAGAACGCCCTCGTTCACTGCGGCAGGTGTGTAGCCTTCCATTAGCCAAACGGCTTGACCCATCGTTTCTTCGTTCAGAATAGCGGGAGAAACGCCCGCGGCCATCGCCTGGAAAGTGGCTGCCGCATCCGCGTCGCTAATGTTCTTGGCCACTGTCCAGCCGTCCCACCAAAGTGTTGTTGCCGGTGTGCCGCTGTCACCAACGGTCAGCGGACCCGAAACCATTGTGTTCTCGTACACAACAGGCTCTGACCCTTCGTCGTCCATCAAGACACCAGTACGGCTGCCCCACATGTTCATCAGGGCGACGTTCCCTGCTTCCCACTCTGCGGATGTCGCGTTGCTGTCGTGCGTCAGGTAATCGGGGTTCATATAGGCCGTCAAAGCCTTCATCATTTCAAGCGCTTCAATACCTTGGGCGTTGTTGATGCTGACTTCGGCGGTACCCGGTTTAAAGAACTCGCCACCAGTACCGATATACATATTGGTGAATTCCTGCGCGAGGTTCCAACCGGCCGCATAGGCGCCGCCCACCGGGTTTTCCATGATGCCTGCTGCACGAATTGCTTCGGCTGCAGCAAGGACTTCTTCGTAGGACGTTGGTACATCAAGACCCGCCGCCTCGAGCACGTCTGCGCGGTAAACAAGGTGCTGTGCGTTCGCCATAAAGGCGACCGCCATGATCTTGCCGTCCACCGTAATCAGCTGCGATGGCGCAATGTCCTGTCCGTAGGCTGCGACCAGATCGTCCAACGGCTGGATGACATCTTCGTTGATCAGCGCCACAATGGACGAATTCGCAACGATAGCAGTGGTGTATTCAGCGGGATTTCCCGACATGCCGGCCACGTTCAACGTCTGGTGATCTGCGGTCAGGTTGGACGAAAATTCAATGCCCTCACAGGCGCCAGCTGCAGCCGCGACGGTTTGGATTGCAGGGAATTCGTTGCCGATAATGCTGACGCGACCGTCAGCTTCACACGCGATTGCGCCGGTTGCAGTCAATGCCGCAACAGCCGTTCCGAGCATGGCGTTTTTCCAGATTTTCATTTTGTAACAACCTCCGTGTTGTTCTCTGAGCCGGTGTAGTCCGGACTTGAATATCTGCCGATCACGAATCGGATCGACTTTGCATACGTTTGCAAGTTAACCTTCAAAGGCCATTGCCACGCAAGCATTTTGAGGCATTGAGACCAAGAATTTTGCATTTTGACGATTTGGTCTTGCCAGATTTAAGGAATCGGGCGAGTGTTTTTGCAAACGTATGCAAGGGGCGTCTCCATGGCCGAAATTCAGCTACGCAATGTGTCAAAGCGCTGGGGCTCTTTTGTCGGGGTCAAGAGCTTTGATTTGACCATCGCTGACCAAGAGTTTCTGGTATTGCTGGGTCCTTCGGGCTGCGGCAAGACCACAACCATGCGCATGATCGCGGGGCTGGAAGATGCCACAGAGGGCGACATTCTGGTCGATGGCAAACGCATCAACGATCTTGAACCGAAAGACCGCGACGTTGCGATGGTTTTCCAAAGCTACGCGCTTTATCCCAACCTGAACGTCTACGAGAATATCCGGTTTCCACTCAAAGTACGGGGCGTGCCGCAGGCGGAACATGATGCACGCGTGATGCGAGCCTCTGCGATGGTCGAGCTTGATGAATTCTTGCACCGCAAACCCGCCGAGTTATCGGGCGGCCAGCGTCAGCGCGTGGCGCTTGCCCGCGCCATTGTCCGCGAACCGAATGTGTTCTTGATGGACGAACCGCTTTCAAATCTGGACGCCAAACTGCGCGTTTCGACACGTGCGCAGATCAAGAACCTCAGCCATGAGTTAAAGGTCACAACTATCTACGTTACCCATGATCAGATCGAAGCAATGACGCTGGCTGATCGCGTTGTGGTCATGAGCAAGGGCATCGTCCAGCAAGTCGGAACACCGACCGAAATTTACGACAACCCGTCAAATACTTTTGTCGCAGGCTTTATCGGATCTCCAGCGATGAACCTTGTCGACGGCGAAATCGCAAATGGGGTGTTCACGGCGAAGAATGTTGAAATCACCGGCCTTCCTACGCATCACGCAGGCCGTGTCACACTTGGTTTTCGTGCCGAAGATGCCAGCGTTGCCGATGGCACAGCCGAGGTCGGCTCAAAAGTTTATTCGCTGGAGTTGCTCGGCGAGGCGACGATGGTGACAATGCGCGTTGGTGGCACGATCGTGTCTGTGAAATCCGGTAAGGAATACCGTGTCGAGATCGGTGAATCGGTCCATGCGCATATCCCTGCCAGCATCTGCCACCTGTTCGACATCACTTCAGGCGAGCGTATCTAGCGCCTCTCCACGCTAACGACAAAGGTATCCGCATGACCCGTGACCCGAAATCACAAGCTTCCCTTGATGCCGTTAAAGCGATGGAGCAGGGGCTGGCCAACAACGAAATGGACATGACAAAGTACTTCACCGAAGGCTTTGCATGGCGTGGCAATCAGGGCTGCGGAACCAAAAACGGTATCAAGGAATTCCAGCGCAACTGGCAATGGCCAATTCGCGCGGCCTTCACCGACCGCGATTACAAGACCGATCACTTCATGGCTGACGGCGAATGGGCCGCGTGTTTTGGTCATATCGAAGGCACGCACTCGGGCACTTTCATGGGGATCGCGGCCACCGGAAAGCGGGTCAGAATTCCCTACATGGATTTCTGGCGGATCGAAGACGGACGCATTGCAGACAACCCCGTATCTGTCGATTTTGCCTCTGTGATGATGCAACTGGGTGTCGATGTTTTCGGCGGTGAAGGTTGGGAAAAATATGACCGCGGCGAGGAAGAACCGCCCAAGCCCGAAGGATACTGAACGATGGCCATCACCTACCTCAAATCAGGCAAGCCCGAATCCGAGCGGGCAGAAGACGACGCCAAGGTCCGCGGCATTGTAGAAACAACGCTGGCCGATATTGCCGCCCGCGGTGATGCCGCTGTGCGCGATCTGTCCGCGAAATTCGACAACTACACTCCGGTCAGTTTCCGTCTGTCGCCATCCGAAATCGAAGCGGCCATGTCCAAGGTTTCGGCCCGCGATATCGAAGATATCAAATTCGCCCAAGATCAGATACGCAACTTCGCACAAGCACAACGCGCCTCCATGACGGACATTGAGGTCGAAACCATTCCCGGCGTGATTTTGGGCCATAAAAACATTCCCGTCCAATCGGTCGGTTGCTATGTCCCGGGCGGCAAATTCCCGATGGTGGCCTCTGCGCATATGTCAGTGCTGACCGCGTCGGTTGCAGGCGTGCCGCGGATTGTGGCCTCTGCACCGCCCCAAAACGGCGCGCCCCATCCGGCAATTGTTGCCGCGATGCACATGGGCGGCGCGCACGAAATCTATGTCCTTGGCGGCATGCAGGCGGTTGGCGCGATGGCCCTGGGCACTGAAACCGTTGACCCGGTCCATATGATTGTGGGCCCCGGCAATGCCTTTGTGGCCGAAGCCAAACGCCAGCTCTTTGGCCGTGTCGGCATTGATTTGTTCGCAGGTCCGACTGAAACGATGGTTATCGCAGATGACACTGTCGACGCAGAGCTTTGCGCGACAGATCTGTTGGGGCAGGCCGAACACGGCTATAATTCGCCCGCTGTGCTGCTCACCAACTCTGCCAAACTGGCGCGCGAAACACTGGCCGAAATTGACCGCATTCTCGATATTCTGCCGACCGCCGAAACTGCTCGCGCATCGTGGAATGACTATGGCGAAGTAATCCTGTGTGACACTTATGACGAAATGCTTGCTGTCGCCAACGAGATCGCGTCTGAACACGTGCAAGTCATGACCGACCGTGACGACTGGTTCTTGGAGAATATGACCTGCTATGGCGCACTGTTCCTGGGTGCGCGCACGAACGTGGCCAACGGCGACAAGGTTATCGGCACAAACCATACGCTGCCCACGAAAAAAGCGGGCAGATATACGGGCGGACTTTGGGTTGGGAAATTCCTGAAGACACACAGTTACCAGCGCATTCTAACGGACGAAGCGGCAACATTGGTCGGCGAGTATGGGTCGCGTCTTTGTATGCTCGAAGGATTTGTTGGTCATGCAGAACAATGCAATATCCGGGTCCGGCGCTACGGTGGTAAGAACGTGGCCTATGGAACCGCCGCCGACTGATACTTCTCTTTCCCGAATAAACTTCCGCCGGAGGCTCCGGCGTTTTCAACAAGGACCGAACTTATGACACTGCCCACCACACCGTCCTTCCGCCTTGATGGAAAGCGCGCGCTTGTGGCAGGTGGCTCGTCTGGTATCGGGTTGGCCTGCGCGGTTGCGCTGGCGCAGGCGGGGGCCAGCGTGATTGTTGCGGCGCGCAATCCGCAAAAGGTGCAAGCCGTTGTCGATGAAATGAACACGGTGGGCATGTCTGCGCAGGCCATGGTAATGGACGTGGCAGATGTTGCCGCGACAGAGGCCGCAGTTTTGGCAAACGGCCCCTTTGACGTGCTGGTCAACTCGGCAGGGTTGGCGATCCATTCGGCTGCGGTTGAGACGAAAGAGGATGATTTCGACGCTGTTTCAGACATCAACTTCAAAGGTGCATATTTCCTGACCCGTGCAGTCGCCAAAGGGCTGCTGGCGGCAGGTAAACCTGGTAGCCTGATCAACATCACAAGCCAAATGGCACTGGTTGGCGGCATTGATCGGGCCGTCTATTGCGCGTCAAAACATGCGGTCGAAGGTTTCACCAAGGCCATGGCGATCGAATGGGGCAAGCAGGGCATCCGTGTGAACACGATTGGCCCGACGTTTGTTCGGACACCTCTGACAGAGCAGACCTTTAGCAACCCTGAACGCGTTGCATGGATTATGGACAAGATCAAACTTGGGCGTGTTGGTGAGGTCACCGACATCATGGGACCTGTGGTCTATCTGGCGTCCGATGCATCCGCCTTGATGACAGGCGCGCATCTGTCGCTGGATGGCGGCTGGACGGCGGATTGATGTCAAAAATAACGTCTCTTCAGGTCGCACAGCGCGCGGGCGTAAGCCAGTCCGCGGTCAGTCGCGTGTTCACCCCCGGCGCATCTGCCAGCGCGCGCACTGTTGAAAAAGTGCGCCAGGCAGCAAGCGAATTGGGCTACCGGCCCAACATGATGGCGCGCGCAATGATCACTGGTAAAAGCCGGATTATTGGTCTGGTCGTGGCCTATCTGGACAATCAATTCTACCCGCTGGCCCTCCAGTTGCTGTCCAAGGCGCTGCAGGAAAAAGGTTATCACATCCTTGTTTTCACCGCCTCCAACAGTCAGGGCGCCGCTGAAGAAGTGATGCAGGAACTTCTCGACTATCAAGTTGACGGGATTATCACGGCCTCGGTCGGGATGACCAATGACCTGACAATGCGGTGCAATGCGGCAGGTATTCCCGTTGTGATGTTTAACCGTGGCCAAGAGGGGGCGGATATCTCGTCGGTCACGTCTGCCAACAAACTGGGGGGCAAGACGGTGGCAGAGTTCTTGCTGTCCTGCGGCCACCGGACGATCGCCCACATAAGTGGTTGGTCCGGGTCATCTACGGGCCGTGACCGGCAAGCAGGTTTTTGCGAGGCGCTGGCGGAAGCGGGCATGACGCCCCAAATCATCGACGGCATGTTTGACCGTGACACTGCGTCGGCAGCCACGCGGACATTGATGCAAGGCGCTCATCCACCGGACGCGATTTTTGTCGGCAATGACCACATGGCAGGGGCCGGTCTGGATACACTGCGCCACGAATTGGGCCTGCGTGTTCCCGATGATGTCGCCGTGATCGGCTACGACGATGTGCCATTGGCGGCTTGGGCCGCGTATGATCTGACCACGATGCGCCAGCCGGTAAACCGGATGGTCGAGGCGACTGTGGACACGTTGCTGACGCGGATCGATGACCCTGCAACACCGGCCCGCCGTATTGAAATCGAAAGCCCGCTCATCGCGCGCGGCACTACCAAAGGACCAATCACATGAAGGGCTTTTCCAACCGTTGGAAAGATTTTCCTGACTACATCATCGGGATCACCAAGGAAATCTGGGAAGACCGCGGTGTCAGCACACTGAACCACTACTACGCGCCTGATATTCCTGTCCGGTCGCCAATGGGCATCCAGATGGGCAATCAGGCTGTCATTGCCTCGACAATGGCGACGATCAACGAATTCCCCGACCGCGAGTTGCTGGGCGAAGATGTGATTTGGTCGGGAGATGAAAACACCGGCTATCTGTCCTCGCACCGGCTTTTGACCAAGGCAACACATACGCGCGACGGTCAATTCGGGCCCGCGTCCGGCAAGCATTGGCAGGTCTACGTGATCGCGGATTGTGCTGCAAAAGAAGACACGATCTACGACGAATGGCTGGTGCGAGACTACGGCGGTATTGTCCGGCAACTGGGAATGGACCCCCGCGATTATGCGGCGGCGCTTATTGCCCGCGAAGGCGGGGCGGTCAAAGCGTCCAAGCCCTTTACACCCGCGATGGACGTTGACGGCGGGTACCACGGCACCGGCACCGACAACCCTTGGGGGCAACGCTATGCGGATACGCTTACGCGGATTATGAACCACGATTTCACCCATATACGCGACAGCTATGATCGCGCGTGTATCGGCGAATATGCTGGCGCGAAACGGGCCGTGGGATGGGACGACATCCTCGCGTTCTGGGTTGGCCTGCGGTCATCATTCCCGCATGCAACTTTCAAGATCCACCACAAGATTGGCATGGATGCCGATATGCTGTCGCCACGCGCAGCGATCCGCTGGTCGTTGGACGGCCTGCATGAAGGGTGGGGCAGTTTTGGCGAACCGACAGGTGCGCATGTGCATGTGATGGGGATGTGTCACGCAGAATTCGGACCCTACGGTCCTGATGGCGTCGGCCTGCGTCGCGAGTACGCGCTTTATGACGAAGTCGCGATCTGGAAACAAATCCTGCTGCAATCAAAGGACACGCTATGACCCCCGCCGAGATGGAAACCCGCATCGTCCGATATGGCGACCTACAACCGTGCAAGACCGCCTTTATCGACGCCCATACCCCCGGTTCTGACCAAAAGGAAAACTTTACGATCATCGGCGGAGGTGTCTCTGAAAGCGCGGACCAGCATGTGCACATCGCGATCCCGCACGGCTTTAACATCGGGGCTGCGGGCCAGCCGCCGCGGTGCCGGAACTCACTTCACAGTCACCGCACGGCAGAGGTGTTCTTTGTCCTCAAAGGGCGCTGGCGGTTCTTCTGGGGGCGCTGGGGGACAGCCGGCGAAGTTGTGCTGGAAGAAGGTGACATCATCAACATCCCCACGGGCATCTTTCGCGGATTTGAAAACATCGGCCTTGACTACGG
>CBDTYC010000019.1:0-16447 GCA_965364495.1 uncultured Yoonia sp.
AGAATCGAGGACGTCTCGTCGGTATTTACCCGTGATCTGGTCGGCCTTGTGGATGTGCGCGATTACGGTGCCAAGGGTGACGGCGTCACGGACGACAGCGCCGCGTTCAACGCCGCCGACAATGCGGCGGACGGGCAAACCGTGATGGTGCCTGCAGGCAACTACCTGCTTGAGGACAATGTCACCATGCAAAGTCCGGTGCGGTTCGAAGGCCGTATTCTCCAATCGCCGAGCTACCGGTTCATTCTGCAACGCGACTACGACTATAACGCCTATTTGGCTGCGTTTCAGGATGAGGAAATCGCGTTCAAAAAAGCCTACCAGGCGTTGATCAACTTTGCTGACCACGAATCGCTGGATTTGTGCGGGCGGCGTGTGCAGTTGTCCGAACCGGTTGATATGCAGGCCGCCGATCCGTCGCGTACCCGTTTTGAAACCCGCCGCGTCATCCGCAATGGACAGTTCGAGCCCGCTGATGGTGCCGCATGGGATACGGTGCAGGTAACATCGCAAGCGACATATGCGACCTCGAACGATAACCGCCTGACGAATGTCGTCGATGCGGCAAGCATCGCGGTCGGTTCACTGGTGCAGGGCAACGGTGTCGGGCGCGAAGTCTATGTGAGCGCGGTAAATGTCAGCGCACAAACAATCGAATTGAGCAGCCCGTTGTTCGACGCCGAAGGCACACAAGTTTTAACCTTCACCCGCTTTCAGTACATGCTGGATTTCTCGGGGTATGAGAAGTTGAGCCAGTTTATTCTGGATGACATCGAATTTCAGGGGCGCGGCGTGGCAAGCGGCATCATGATGGCACCGGATGGTTTCACATTCCATGTGCGCGACTGTTTTGTGAATAGGCCCAAGGATCGCGGAATCACGTCACCAGGGCGCGGCTGTCAGGGGATGATGATTGATCGCTGCCAGTTGATTTCGGATGAACAAGGGATTCCCGTCGCGGATCGGGTCAGTATCGGCTTCAACGCCAATGCAAACGACGTCAAAATCCGCGATAACCGGACCAGCAAGTTCAAGCATTTCTGCGTCTTGGCCGGTTCGGGCAATCTGATCACAGGCAATCACTGGTTTCATGGCGATGATGAACTTAACGGTGTGCGCAAAGGCGGCATCATTATCACTTTGCCAAATCCAAAGACGATCTTCACCGGAAATTACTGCGATAACAACTTCATTGAATGGACCAACGAGCATTCAAGCGAACCCGCGTTCGGGTCGCAGTTTTCCTTTGGCGGTCTCACGATCACCGGCAATATGTTTACGACCAATGACGTAGCCAGCTGGTTCAACTTCATCGTGATCAAACCCTATGGGCCGGGCCATTTCATCAATGGCTTTGCTGTGGTGGGGAACGTGTTTCGTGCATTGAACGGGCGGATCGACCGTGTCGAACATGTGGACACAACTTTTGCTGACCTGGATTACAGCCGCACCCGCAGTTTTGTCTTCTCGGCCAATACGTTTCACAATGTTAACGAGCCCGTTTCGAACCCCGCCAGCCTGTCGTTCGAGCAGCAAACCGATGCGGCAACCTGGGTGATGGAAACACGCAATGCGCTCCCGTTTGACGGTTATGCTTCATCAGTTGAAAGCGTGGTACCAGAGGGGCCTGTAACAAGTTCAAACGGAGCGAGCGTTTTTGATTTACCGTGGTCGCTGAGCGAACAAGGGACTGATCGCCGCGACGTTCACCTGAACTGGAGCCGTGCTGTAAAGGGGCGTGTCAGGTATACGGTCCGGATGGACCAAACAATCTAGCCAGATCCAAATTGACCAAGCAAAAGGGCGCCAATTGGTGCCCTTTTGTGCGCGATATTTCTGCGACGCAGAAAATTGCTGCGCCGCCGCACGATTCGGGGTATAGTGAAGCGTATTTCACTTAGCCCGAAGGGGATATTTATGACGCCCGCATACACTTTGACACTTTCCGCCCAAGCCTTGACTGCCGCCAGTGCAATGATTGGTCAGCAAATGCGCCTTGCAGATGTTGTGATCGATCAGGCCGTAAGCGTGCAGCGTGCGTTCATCACGCCATATTTTGCGTCCGAGGCGAAAGCGAAGGCGCCAGTTGCCAAAAAGAAGGCAGCTGCTGCAAAGCCCAAGCCAAAGGCAAAGGTGACAGCAAAGTCACCTGCAAAGCCAGAATTGGTCGCGCAGCCAAAGCCGATCGCCGCAGAACCGGTCGAGGCTAAACCAGCAGCGCCAGTCGCCGCGTCACCTGCCAAGGTCGCGCCAAAGGTAGCAGTAGCGGTTGAAAAGACTACCGCACCAGAATTACCCGCAGATGCTGCCAAAAAGGCCGCGCCTGCTGCAAGTCAAAAGAAAGCTGCGAAAGCCGCAAAGAAGGTATCAGCAAAGCCGGTTGTCTCCGCAGAGGCGAAAGCCCCCGTTGCAGCAGTTGCCGCACCGGCCCCAAAGCCTGAGACGGTTGAGGTAAAGCCAGCTATCGCAGCAAAACCCGCGGTACGCAGCAAGCCCGTTTCGGTGCCTGATGCGCCATGGGACGGCACCAAAGCCGCGACAAAAGAAAAGTAAACAGAAAGCGCCGCAAGACCTGCGGCGCTACTTTTTTGCCCGATCTGTATGGGACCGATGCAAGGCATGCATACTGGGGTTGCGCGAACGGACGTTGTTGGCGGACGGGACGAGGGCTACCTCGGTGTTAAGTCCTGCAAACACTTTGACATCGAGGTACGCCATGTCCATTCGTCCAGACAACACACTGATTTCCAACCGCGAGATGCTGCTAGAGTTGCTTGTGACACCTTTTCGCGCGTTTGGCCGGTTGCTGCATAATTTGGCCGAGAACAACTCCCGCACGCAGGCACTTCAAGCAATTGCCGCAATCTCGGACGCAGATTTGCGTGCCAAGGGTCTGACCCGCGCCGATGCCGTGAGCATGGTTTTCCGCCACGACGCGTAGGTCCGTTTTGTAAAAGAAATTACAATGACACTTGTGGAGGGGTGCGCAGATTTACAAATCGCTGCGACACCTCACCACACTGCTTGGATTCGCGTCACTTTTGCCCATGATACGCAGCGGAGGAGGCAGCAGGTGATACACTTGCGCCATCAAGACTGATCAAGGGGGAAGACGTCATGTCCGATAAAACCTATGCACCATCTGCTGAAATGGCCGCGAATGCTCATGCCGATAAGGCGACATATGATGCGATGTATGCTGCCTCGATCAATGACCCGGAAGGGTTCTGGGCCGAACATGGTAAACGCGTTGACTGGATCAAGCCCTTTACAAAGGTCAAGAACACCAGCTTTGCACCTGGAAATGTTGATATCAAATGGTTCGAAGATGGCACGCTGAACGTCAGCGCCAACTGTATAGACCGCCACCTCGCGACACGCGGCGATCAGACCGCGATCATCTGGGAGCCAGATAGCGCCGACGAGGAAGCGATGCACATCACCTACAAGATGCTGCACGAAAAGACGTCTTTGATGGCCAACAGCCTGAAAGAACTGGGCGTCGAAAAAGGTGACCGTGTCGTGCTTTACATGCCGATGATCCCCGAAGCTGCATATGCCATGCTTGCTTGTGCACGGATCGGCGCAATCCACTCAATCGTTTTTGCGGGGTTCTCTGCGGACGCACTTGCCGCGCGGATCAGCGGATCACAAGCCAAAGTCGTGATCACTGCAGATGGCGCGCCACGCGGTGGACGCGTGACGAACCTTAAGGACAGCGTGAATCAGGCGTTGATCAATGTGATGCACGACTGCAAATGCCTTTGCGTGCGTCGCACCGGCCAGCAGATCGCGTGGCGCTCTGAAGGTGACTATTGGCTGCACGAAATGGAAGCACAGGTCAGCGCGGATTGCCCGCCAACCGAAATGAACGCCGAAGATCCGCTGTTCATCCTTTACACATCCGGTTCTACCGGCATGCCCAAGGGCGTGGTCCATGCAACAGGTGGCTATCTGGTCTATGCGGCCATGACCCATCAATACACATTCGATTATCACGACGGTGATGTGTTCTGGTGTACCGCCGACGTTGGCTGGGTCACGGGACATAGCTACATCGTCTACGGTCCGCTTGCGAATGGCGCGACAACCATCATGTTCGAAGGTGTGCCAACATATCCGGACGCTGGCCGATTCTGGGCCGTGTGCGAAAAGCACAAGGTAAACCAGTTCTACACTGCACCGACCGCCATCCGTGCGCTGATGGCGCATGGGAATGAATTTGTAGAAAAATACGACCTGTCCGACATCAAGGTTCTGGGGACCGTGGGCGAACCCATCAATCCAGAGGCTTGGAACTGGTACAATGATGTCGTCGGAAAAGGCAAAGCGCCGATCGTTGACACGTGGTGGCAAACTGAAACCGGCGGGCATCTTTTGACGCCACTGCCCGGTGCGACAGCAACAAAGCCCGGTTCGGCCACATTGCCGTTCTTTGGCATCCAGCCGGTCATTCTCGAGCCGACCTCGGGCGAAGAAATCCATGATACGGCCGCCGAGGGCGTGTTGTGCATCAAAGACAGTTGGCCAGCGCAGATGCGCACCGTTTGGGGCGATCACGAGCGGTTCGAAAAGACCTATTTTGCAGACTACAAGAACTACTATTTCACTGGCGACGGCTGCAAACGCGACGCAGATGGATATTACTGGATCACGGGCCGCGTGGACGATGTGATCAACGTGTCCGGTCACCGGATGGGCACGGCAGAGGTCGAAAGCGCACTTGTCGCCCATGCCAAAGTCGCCGAAGCCGCAGTTGTGGGTTATCCGCATGACATCAAAGGTCAGGGCATTTACGCCTATGTCACCTTGATGAACGGCGAAGAACCATCTGACGCATTGCGTAAAGAGCTAGAGGTTTGGGTCCGGTCCGAGATTGGCCCGATTGCCAAGCCTGACCTGATCCAATGGGCGCCTGGTCTGCCCAAGACACGTTCCGGCAAAATCATGCGCCGTATTTTGCGCAAAATCGCCGAGGATGATTTCGGCGCGCTGGGCGATACGTCGACGCTGGCTGACCCGTCGGTCGTGGATGAACTGATCGAAAACCGGATGAACCGCAGCGATTGATCGCTTTGCGAAAGCAAGCAAAAGGCCGTACCTTATGGTGCGGCCTTTTGCTTTGGATTGGGGTTATGCGCGTATGACATGCTGTCCGGACGCGATCCATTCGGCTTTGTCAAATTCAGCTGTTTTCATATACTCGACAAACAGCCGCGCAGGACTGTCCGCGGGGGCGTTGGCGGGATAAACGGCAAACACCTCTAGCGGACGCAACTGCTGGGCTGGCAGAACCTGCACGAGCCGACCGGCTTTGACATCTTCGATCATTGCCGCCGTTGCTTCGATCATGAAGCCAAAGCCTTCCAGCGTGAATTGGCGGCCCATCTCAAAGTTGTCGCATGACATAGCGATCCGCGGCGCACGATTGGGAGCCTGAGCGCCGATCATGCTTGCAAAGGTTCTCCAAGGAATTGGCGGCGCTTCGACGCGGTCCCAATCCGCAAGGTCGGCAAATGACTGCACCGGAGGGTGGGTGGCAACGTATTGGGGCGCTGCAAAGATCCCAAACATAAGATCCCCGATCTTGGTGGCTCTATAGGCGCTGTCATCAAGCCCCTCCACCCTGCCGCGGATCGCCAGATCAAAGGCCGACCCTTCGAGCGGAACATTGCGGTCGGTGATATTCAGAGAGAGGGCAATCTTTGGATAGGCCTTGGCAAAGCCTGTGTAGAAGCGGCAAAAGGGCTGACTTGCGCTGCTTGTGTTCAGTGTGATGGACAATTTGCCCACTGGTTGATGAATGCGCCGGTTTATGGCGGCCAAGCCGTCTTGGGCGGCCGCGGTCATCCGCTGTGAAGCGGCCAACAATTCGGCGCCTGCCTCGGTCAACGACATGCGGCGCGTTGAACGGTACAGCAGCGGCGTGCCCAATTGCCCTTCAAGTTGCGTGATATGATGACTGATGACTGACGGCGAGAGTTTCAGCGATTTGGCAGCGGCGCGGAACGAGCCCAGCTCTGCCACCGCCTGAAAGATCGCAATCGTCCGCAACTGGTCAATCATTGTTCGATCCTATCGAATTATAATCGCGATTTTCACTATCTTATCCAGCAATCCCTTCTCTGCAATCATTATGTATGCGCCCGTTCACAGTGCGTTTGACCCAACATAAAGGAACAGAACAATGTCCATGATGATTTCGATTGCCCGCGTTTCGACAACTGAAAACCCGATAAATTCGGCGACTTACCACGCAGACCACAAGGCCATTTTTGGGGATTCGATGACAATCAATGCGATCTTGCGGGATCCTAACGACCCCCATCAGGTGGCCGTTGTCGGCGAAGTCAAAGACCTCGAGTTTATGCGCGCTGCCAGTCGCACACCCGAAGGCGATGCAATGATGCGCAAATACGGCTTTGTCGAGCAACTGTCCTATTTCTTGGAGGAATAGGCATGTCACTGGTATCATTTTTCTATCGTCTTTTCACTCCAGAGCAATCACCCGCCCAAGCCCATGTCGGCGATGAAAGGTTCGACGCTTACCAGATCGGTCTGCGCGACTGGTACAGTTCTGGCTTGCCATATTACTGGGGCTGAAATTGCGGCGGCTTCGCTGGCTGGCGAGGCCGCGCCAGCATTCGACCAGTACCGGAGCAGGCCTGATATCGCTAGACCCCGTCAGAGCCCAGCTTCACGTTCACTTGCTCACTTTCCAGTAACTTGACCTCGCGCTGCGGGAACGGGATGCTGATCCCGTTTTCAGCGAATGCGTCCCAAAGCGCCAAAAACACATTGCCGCGAATATTGGTTAGTCCGCCAGTGGGGTCACTGATCCAGAACCGCAGAACGTAGTCGACCGAACTATCCCCGAAGCCGACGATATGACAAACG
The DNA here is from genome assembly GCA_965364495.1 of uncultured Yoonia sp. Lineage (GTDB taxonomy): Bacteria > Pseudomonadota > Alphaproteobacteria > Rhodobacterales > Rhodobacteraceae > Yoonia. The sequence continues at coordinate 6,898 of CBDTYC010000019.1, forward strand.
GCTGCCCTGCTGGTCAGCACGCGGTCTACGCTTTGCGCCGCTTCGATCGCAATGCGCCGAACGTCATGCGGGTTGTCCGAATAGGCTGTGCCGAAATGGATATCCAGTCGGACAAAATCATTCGAATGCGACCAGTTCACAACCTGACCGGTAATCAGGTCTTCGTTCGGGATCAGGTATTCACGCCCGTCACGGGTAACGACCGAAACATATCGCGCACCTAACGAATTGATCCAGCCGAACGTGTCGCCAAGACTGATGACATCGCCGGGCTTGATTGATTTATCCAGCAGAATGATCACGCCCGACACGAGGTTGGACACAACTTTTTGCAGACCAAAACCAAGACCCACACCAATTGCACCGGACAGCACGGCCAAACCCGTGAGATCAATTCCCAACGCGCGCACGCCAAGAAAGAACGCAGCCCCATAAAAGGCGATCTGAACGCCCTTGACGATCAGCACCTGCATGGACGGGCTGATGTCCTGGTTTGCTTTCACGCGTGTCGTGGTGGTTGCCGTAAAGAACCGCGCAAGGCTGATCAGCGCACCAAGGATTACAAGACCCTGTACAAACAGCAAAAGCGAGAAACGAACCTCGCCCATGCTGAACCCGATGCTGTCAAGCAAACGCTCGACGGTTTCAAGTAGTCCCAGAATTTGCAGAGTTGCCCATGTCCACGCGCCGTAGCGGACGAATTTGCGCAGGGTCGGGCTTTTGATCAGGCGCGTGCCAAAGACGATGGCCAGCCAGGCAAACGCAAGCGTCCCGATGACGCTAAGTAGATAGCTGCGGCTGGGCCATGTGATCTCGCGCATCGCGAATATGACCATCCAGACTAGCGAAACAAAGAAGATCGCGCGCAACCGTTGATGCACAACGACAAGAATCCGCATGCGCCATTTGGGCCAGTTTTCCCGTGATCCCATCCACTCGCGAATACGCGGGCCCAGCACGGCCCGCAAAAGATGGGACACGATGAAAACCCCGATCGCAATCAGGATTTGATAAAGGTTCCACGTTCGAAACAGCGTTTCAACGAACATCTGTGCTTGTGCCAACAGATCGCTGCTGATGTTCAGGACTTCATCAATTGCAACCTCGGGGGTATTTTGCGCCGCCGCGTTGTCTACGTCTGTCTGGTGTTGGGCCATATTCACTCATATCCGGGGTCACTGCGCCAAACGTCGCATGATCGGTGTCGCACAGGCAAGTGGGGGTATCTGCACTGCGCGTATTTTTATCGGATAAAAGGTTAATGCGCGGGCTTGTTTGGATATAATTCAGTTAGTAGCATGCGGGTTGAAATAGATTCAGTGAAAGTTATTCGTAGATGTCAATTACCCTTATTTTGTTGCTTATCGCAACAGGCGCGCTTGTTCTTCCTAACATCGGAGGGGGTGACGACGACGACGATGATCGCAACGAGATCAGCACCGGACCAGAAGATGATGTCGTCAACGGAACCGAAGGGAATGACTTGATCCGCACGTTTCTTGGAGAAGACAGAATCTTTGGAAACGGCGGAAACGATGAAATCCGTGCGGGCGGCGACGACGACTACATCGAAGGCGGCGATGGCCTTGATTTTATTCGCGGCGGCGATGGTGATGACGAAATCTACGGCGGCGACGGTGACGACCGTATCATCTCTGATCAGGGCGATGACTATGTTGATGCAGGGCTTGGGTCGGATGTTGTCCGTGGTGGCCAAGGCAACGACGTGATCTTGGGCGGCGTCAATTCCGAAGTTGTCGATGGGAAACCCACCGGAAACTTCGGCGCGACGGACCAGATATCCGGCGAGGGCGGCAATGACCGGATTTATGTTTGGGGGGGCGACAGTTCAGCAACTGGTGGCGGTGCCGTGCCAAACGACCAATCCGATGATGACGTCTTGGTCGCTGTGACTGGCAAGAACTTTCTGACCAATGGACCTGGCGACAATCTGGATATCGTTCTGGCCAATTCCGGTGATGATCAGATTACATTCGCGACGATTACCGATTTCGACTTGGGCGACGATTCGCTGGTCATGACGGTCGATTACGACAGTTCTGTCACAAGCGCCGCTGACCTTGATGATTATGAAATTGCGGTGTCGTATCGTGACAGTGCGGATGATGATCCGCGCGGCAACGGCGTCTATGTGGAACTGCGTCTGAATTACGTCGGCGCGGATCCTGAAGGGGAAGTACCGGAGGTGGAAATGTCTCGCGTCTTCCTGGAAGGCCAATCAGAGGCATCATTGGCTGGCGGGCTGAACATTGATGTCTACTTTACCGAAGACGCAAGTTACGTTGACCCCGACAGCACGACATTCGACAACAGCGACACCGTGCTGGAAACGATCGAGCAGTTCTACGCTTAACCCTTTTTATGGTTTGTCGGTCGTTCGCACCCGCCACCTGTCGACTTCAGGAAAGGCGTTCAGCAGAACGCGCTTTGGCGGGACGGACGGGCATTTCGTAGGTCTTGCGGCAGACGTCATGCCCGTGTATCTGACCCTTATGAAAAAGGTTTTTGACATGGATGATCGCGCCCGCCTGCCTTGGCGGTTCTTTGGTGCGCGCAGCACAATCCTCGCTCGCGGGTAACGCCGACCGTTTCCGCACGCCTGACGACCACTGACATTTCAAATACGGGAGAGGACAATGTCCCCCAAAACGATCTATGATAAAATCTGGGATGCACACGTAGCCCACGAAGCCGAAGACGGTACATGCCTGCTTTATATCGACCGCCATCTGGTTCACGAAGTGACCAGCCCGCAGGCCTTTGAAGGGCTGCGCATGACGGGCCGCAAGGTGCGCGCACCCGAAAAGACAATCGCGGTGCCGGATCATAACGTGCCGACAACGCTGGGTCGTGAAAAAGCAGACAACATGACCGAGGATAGCCGCATTCAGGTGGCCGCCCTTGATTCCAACGCCAAAGAATTCGGTATCCACTATTATCCTGTCACAGACGTCCGTCAGGGCATCGTGCATATCGTCGGACCCGAGCAAGGCTGGACCTTGCCCGGCATGACCGTTGTTTGCGGTGACAGCCACACAGCCACACACGGCGCGTTCGGCGCATTGGCGCACGGCATCGGTACATCCGAGGTTGAACACGTTCTGGCAACGCAGACATTGATCCAGAAAAAATCCAAAAACATGAAGGTCGAGATCACAGGCAAACTGCGCCCCGGTGTGACTGCCAAGGACATTACCCTGTCCGTGATCGGCGCGACCGGTACTGCTGGTGGTACGGGTTATGTGATCGAATATTGCGGCGAAGCGATCCGCGAACTGTCCATGGAAGGCCGCATGACGGTCTGCAACATGGCGATCGAGGGCGGCGCACGCGCTGGTCTGATCGCACCGGACGAAAAGACATATGAATACTGCAAGGGCCGCCCACACGCACCAAAAGGTGCGGCATGGGAAGCAGCAGTTGCCTATTGGGAAACACTCTTTACCGACGAAGGCGCGCATTTCGACAAGGTCGTGACCCTCAAAGGCGAAGACATCGCCCCTGTCGTCACATGGGGTACGTCGCCCGAAGACGTGCTGCCGATCACGGCAAATGTGCCAGCGGCCAGCGATTTCAAAGGTGGCAAGGTTGGCGCAGCGCAGCGCTCGCTGGATTACATGGACCTCAAGCCGGGTACGCCGCTGTCGGAAATCACGATCGACACGGTGTTCATCGGGTCTTGCACCAATGGCCGGATCGAAGACCTGCGGGCGGCTGCGGCGATCTTGAAGGGCAAAAAGAAAAAAGACGGATTGCGGGCGATGGTAGTTCCCGGGTCCGGTCTGGTCCGTGCGCAAGCAGAGGAAGAGGGCCTTGCCCAAATCTTTATCGACGCCGGCTTTGAATGGCGCCTCGCGGGCTGTTCCATGTGTCTTGCGATGAACCCTGACCAACTGGCACCGGGTGAACGCTGTGCGGCGACATCGAACCGTAACTTCGAAGGGCGGCAAGGGCGCGGCGGACGCACCCACTTGATGTCACCACAAATGGCGGCGGCTGCGGCCATCACCGGCAAACTCACCGACGTGCGGGAGATGATGTAATGCAGAAATTCACAAAACTCAGCGGCATCGCCGCGCCGATGCCATTGGTCAATATCGACACCGACATGATCATTCCCAAGCAGTTCTTGAAAACGATCAAGCGCTCGGGGCTTGGCGTGAACTTGTTCGACGAGATGCGTTATGACGATGATCGCAATGAAATTGCAGATTTTGTGCTGAACAAGGCACAGTACCGCGACGCACAGATTCTGGTGGCGGGCGACAACTTTGGTTGCGGCTCTTCGCGTGAACATGCGCCTTGGGCAATTGCGGATTTCGGGATTACCTGCGTTATTGCGCCGTCCTATGCAGATATTTTCTACAATAACTGCTTCAAGAACGGAATCCTGCCAATTGCCTTGCCGCAAGAGCAGGTAGATGTCTTGATGAAGGACGCCGAGAAAGGATCGAATGCGCGGATCGAAGTCGATCTTGAATCGCAGACAATCACGTCTTCGGATGGCGATGTGTTCAGCTTTGAAGTCGACCCATTCAAGAAACACTGTCTTATGAATGGCTTGGACGACATCGGGCTCACGATGGAAAAGGTCAAATCTATCGACAGCTTCGAGGCGGCAGCGTCCGTAGCGCGTCCTTGGGTCTAAGCCTGGCAGCATTTGAAGTCAGTCAGAAAAGCCGCAGACGATGCGGCTTTTTTGCATTTCAGAGCCTCGAATTCCCAACCTGTTGATCATGCCTATGGGCTGAAACGACCACTCAGGGGCGAGTGATCCGCGTAAAATCCTGGTATTGGGTTGCAATCAGGCACCACTCCACTGTCTAATTGAGCAATAGCGCGCGATTATTTAGCGATGACATTGATGGGTCTGGTGTGATTTGGTCAGATTAACATGAACAAAACAGTTTAGAGTTCTGAAAGAGGTGCTGAAATTCACGCTGTGTGAATTTCGCCAACGGTGACGGGGAAGAAAAGACAGTGTTGTTTCGATTGCCGGGCGCATTAGCAAGGGCCGCGTTGGTTGTGATGTTAGTCGTCATGCCGTTCGCGCTGCTGCCTGACAGCAACAAGGACAGCACTCAGATTGTCGCGCTGATCGCGATTTTCGGCGCGCTGTTCACGATCGTCGAATACAGCGCCAAAAGCCCGAGCCTTGTCGAGTTTCGCGATGCACCCCCTTTCAACAGGGTTCGTTTTTCCGCGCTCTTCGGCACGGTATTGTGCCTGTCAGTGATTTTTCGGGGCGAAACTGCCCCTTCCGAAGTGACAGCTTTTTTCCAGAATAGCGGATCACAAATCGGCAGGGCGATCGATTTTTCCTATTCGCCGGTTCGCCTGATGGTCATGGTGATGCCAGAGGGGACAGATACCGCGGTCATTAATCGTTTGCGCGATGCGGCGGGCCTAAGTTACCTGTTGTCGCTTTTTTCGGTCATCTGGTTTGTTATCCTGCTACGTCTTTATCACTGGCCCCGCCGCAACGAGGCATTCAATGTCTGGATCAATTTGCCGACGTTTGACCCGACGGCTGGTGGTGATGTCGTCAAACGGCTTCGGCGCGATGGCCGGATTAACATTATATTAGGATTTCTACTGCCCTTCTTGGTGCCAGCAGTCATCAAGCTGGCGTCGCTGCTGGGCACGCCAATCAGTCTTGATAGTGCGCAGACTTTGATTTGGACCGTATCCGCATGGGCATTCCTGCCAGCAAGTATTCTGATGCGCGGTGTCGCACTCAGCCGTGTTGCGCAGATGATTCACTTGCAGCGCCTGCGCGCCTACGCCCGCGACGACTCGCAAGGGGTTATGGTTGTCTGATCTTTGGCCTTTGGGCGGCCACCACACATGCAGACGTACTGCGCGTTGCAACGTTTGCCGCGCCGCTTAGCCGCGCGGGCCCCGGCCTCTTGCTGCGCGACCTCGCGAAAGGCGGCGACGATAGTTTAGACGCGATTGCCGCCGCGATCCTGCAGGTCGGACCTGACGTGCTGGTCCTGACGGATTTCGATTATGACCTCGACGGGCTTGCTCTTGCCGCATTCGCCGACAAATTCGACGGTCGCTATCCTTTTATGTTCGACCAAATGCCCAATGCCGGCCTTGCAACCGGATATGACATTGATGGCAATGGCCGCACCGGTGATGCCCGAGATGCGCAAGGTTACGGCCGTTTTGCAGGTGACGGCGGGCTCGCGATCTTGTCGCGGTTTCCGTTTGAAACGGATGGGATGATTGATTTCAGCAATCTTCTGTGGCGTGATTTGCCGGACGCGGTCCTGCCACAAACCGATGGTCGGCCATTCTTTGCGCCCGAGGTTCTGGACATCCTGCGCCTGTCTTCGACGGCGCATTGGATCGTGCCGGTCCGCCTGCCTGACGACACCTTGGTGTCGATCATGGCATTTTCCGCTACGCCACCGGTCTTTGACGGCCCCGAAGATATGAACGGATTGCGCGGTCGTGATGAACTGCGGCTGTGGGAGCATGTCCTTGACGGGCGCTTCGGCCCCCCGCCAGATAGCTTTGTCATCGCGGGCAACAGCAACCTTGATCCGGCGAACGGAGATGGAGACAGTGACGCTATGCGGAACTTTCTGGCCAGACCCGACATTCGCGATCCCCATGCGGGGACAACAAATGCGGATTGGGGGGACGATGGCCCCGGGAAATTGCGGGTCAGTTATGTTTTGCCGTCGACCGACTGGCAGATCATTGATGCAGGGACGGTGGACCCCGCCCTAGACGCCGTTACTGACGGGAGAGGTGAGGCGATCGCCGGACCGCACAGCCTTGTCTGGGTGGATATCAGCCGGTAGCCCCGCCAACATGACATCCTGTAGGTCGGTCGGAACAAACGCTGGCAACAGACGCGTGAACTTCGCAGTACCTATCTGGTGCGGCATTTCGTGAAGATACCGCATTTCACGCATCTCGCGCGCCAATTCCCAAAACGGACCAAACAGGGTCATGATCCACCACGGAAAACGGGTGATCCTGATGCGGCGTCCGGTGGCCTGCGTGACACAACGCTGCAGGTCGGCAATGGTAAAACTGTGGCCTGGAAACGGGATGTCCTCGAACTGGTTCAGCTCATGACGCTTTTCTGCCAATTGGACTGCGGCACGGGCCCAATCAGGCACATAGGCGTAGGCCTGCAGCGTGTGCGGGTCAGCGGCGGCAGTCAATTTACCTTTGGCCATTTCGCGCATTAGCAACATGCTCATGATATCGCCATTGCCATCGGGATCGATGAAGTTGCCTGCCCGCAAGACCAGTGTTTGCACGCCAGAGGCCTGATAGGATTGCTCCATCGCGATGCGGACACGACCCTTTTTGGTGTGTGCCTTTTGCGGCGTGCTTTCATCAAGGCATCCGGGCTGGTCACCGTAATTGTAGACGTTTCCGGGGATGATGACGGTTGCATTGCTCGCCTTCGCTGCGGCAATGACCTGCGCGGTGATCGCAGGAATTGTGCGTTCCCAATCATGGTAGGCTGGGGGGTTCAGGCCGTTGACGATGACGTCAACGCCATTCGCTGCCGCGATCATGTCATCGGTCTTGCGGTTGAACTGGCGCACCTGCCAACCGGCATTCCAAAAGGCCTCGGCGGCGCGGCTACCGATTTTGCCTGATCCGCCAAGAATAAGTACTGTGGGCTGCATGTTTCTGCTCCTTTAAAACATCGTTGCGCAGATAATCCCGCACACCAGATGGAAAATAAATTGCGAGAATGCGTTGGTCATGTATTCATGAATGAATGGATAGATCACTAACTTCCCTTGATTGGTCGCACGTGCAGGCATTCCTTGCTGTTGCCGAAACCGGCAGTCTGTCGGCGGCTGGGCGGCTCTTGGGCACCAGTCAGCCGACCTTGGGCCGCCAGATCAAAGCGATCGAAGCCCAATTGGGTGCCGAGCTCTTTTATCGTCAGCCGCGCGGGTTTGCTTTGACCCAAACAGGTGCGGAACTTGTTGCACCGGCCCGTGCGATGCAGGATGCGGTCCGCCAGATCGCCTTGACCGCGGCAGGCAAACAAGAGCAGTTGGAAGGCACCGTGCGCATCACGGCAAGTGTCGCGTTTTCGGTGATGCATCTGCCACCCATCATCGCAAAGATCCGCCAAGCAGAACCGCAAATCGCGATCGAGTTGGTAGCCAGTGATGACAGTCGCAACCTGCTTTACCGCGAAGCCGATATTGCCGTGCGCATGTACCGCCCGACGCAGCTTGATCTTGTTGCCCAACATATCGGGGACATCGCCTTGGGCATATTTGCCGCCAATTCCTATGTGGCTGCGCGGGGGATGCCGCACACCGCCGGTGAACTACAGCAACATGATTTTGTGGGCTACGACGCTAACACCGACATCATTGCGGGGTTCAATGCCGCAGGTTTTCCGATTGACCGTGATTTTTTCAAGACGCGGTGCGACGACAACATCGCCTACTGGGAACTGGTGCGGGCGGGTTGCGGGATCGGTTTTGCACAAGCTGAAATCGGCAGGTCAGACCCGACAGTCCAGGAAATCAATCTTGCGTTGCCGCTGCCTACCTTGCCTGTCTGGCTGACGGCCCATGAGGCCATGCGCCAAACCCCGCGGATCAGGCGCGTTTGGCAGCTTTTGCAGGAAGGTCTTCGCCCCTTGGTATCTTGAACCTTGCGCGGCATCGCGCTAGGGCAATCGCAACCCATTCAAGCAAGGACAAGACCCATGGCAAACCCTTCTCTGTTGATCCTCGCCGGTGACGGCATCGGCCCCGAAGTGATGAACGAGGTCAAGCGCGTCATTACTTGGTTCGGCGATAAGCGTGACCTGAACTTTGACGTCTCCGAGGATCTCGTCGGCGGCGCCGCCTATGACGCCCACGGTGTGCCACTGCATGATGACACAATGGCCAAAGCCCAAGAGGTCGATGCCGTTCTATTGGGCGCTGTTGGCGGTCCAAAGTACGACAACCTTGATTTCAGCGTAAAGCCAGAGCGTGGCCTGCTGCGTTTGCGCAAGGAAATGGATCTGTTTGCCAACCTGCGCCCCGCGCAATGCTTTGACGCGCTGGCCGACTTTTCCTCGCTGAAAAAGGATATCGTCGCGGGTCTTGATATCATGATCGTGCGCGAACTGACGTCTGGCGTCTATTTCGGTGAACCACGTGGCATCCACATTGAAGACAACATGCGCGTAGGGATTAACACCCAGCGTTACACCGAAGCCGAGATCGAGCGCGCCGCGCGTGCTGCATTTGATCTGGCCCGCAAGCGGAACAACAAAGTCTGCTCGATGGAAAAAGCCAACGTCATGGAAAGCGGTATCCTATGGCGCGATGTGGTGACAGAGGTGCATCAGGCCGACTATGCCGATGTGGAACTCAGCCATATGTACGCCGACAACGGTGCCATGCAACTGGTCCGCGCGCCCAAGCAGTTCGACGTGATCCTGACAGATAACCTGTTTGGTGACATCCTGTCCGATTGTGCCGCGATGCTGACAGGGTCGCTGGGCATGTTGCCATCGGCGTCACTTGGCCTG
>CBDTYC010000020.1:0-16434 GCA_965364495.1 uncultured Yoonia sp.
CGCGCCTTGATCTGGGCGGCGGTCTGGGCATTCCCTACACACGCACGAATGAAGCGCCCCCTTTGCCGACAGACTATGGCGCGTTGATCCAGCGCACGGTCGGCCACTTGGGTTGCGAGATCGAGATTGAACCGGGGCGTTTGATTTCCGGTAATGCCGGATTGATGGTCTCTAAGGTTATCTATGTAAAATCCGGCGAAGACCGCGAGTTTCTGATCCTTGATGGTGCGATGAATGATCTGATCCGGCCCGCGATGTACGAGGCATGGCACGATATCGTGCCGGTGATTGAACCTGCGCCGGGGGCAGAGCCTGCAAAATACGACATCGTCGGCCCGATTTGCGAAAGTGGTGACACCTTTGCCAAGGCGCGTGAAATGCCCAAATTGGCGGCAGACGACCTTGTCGCGTTCCGCTCTGCCGGCGCATATGGGGCTGTGATGTCGTCAGAATATAATTCGCGTCCGTTGATCCCTGAAGTATTAGTTGATGGCGATCAATTTGCAGTTATCCGCGCACGCCCTACCTATGAAGAGATGATTGCGCGCGATACGCTGCCAGAGTGGTTAGGCTAAACTTGGGCTGACCGCGACCGGCCCCGCGTTGCACAACCAAGGGAGAGGCCCGCTGAACAACCAGCAGAACCAAATGCGCCATTTGCGGCTACCCGTTGCGGCGACCCGTGTGGGTATGGTGGCCGAACAGGTTGTGCGCGCATTCTGGCCTTTGTGGACTGCTGCGTTTCTGGTCCTTGCCCCCTTGATGATGGGCTGGCACGACATTGCTCCTCTCGAGGTGTTTTGGGGCGGCGCAGTTGTTAGTGTCATCGCGCTGATCGCGGCCTTGGTATGGGGCATCCGCCACTTCCGTATGCCCACCTCACAAGCGGCACTTGCGCGCGTGGATGCCGCTTTGCCCGGCCGTCCCATTGCGGCGATTGCCGATACCCAAGCAATCGGCAGCGGTGATCCCGCGTCCGAGGCCGTCTGGCAGGCCCATATGGCCCGCATGGCCGAACGCACGAAACAGGCACGTGCGGTCGAACCTGATTTGCGTATATCTAACCGCGATCCTTACGGTTTGCGGTTCATTGCACTGCTGTTTTTTGTGGCGGCCTTGATGTTCGGATCGCTGTTCCGGATCAGTTCTGTCGGCGAGATTGTGAGCGGTTCCGAACAAACACTGGCCACCGGTCCGGTTTGGGAAGGCTGGGTTGAACCGCCGGCCTACACGGGCAAACCATCGATTTACCTGAACGACGTTCCCGCAGGTCTTTTACGTGTACCCGAAGGCAGCCAAATAACCTTGCGCCTATACGGTGAAGTGGGCGCGCTGACCGTCGCAGAAACTGTCTCTGGCCGTGTTGAAAACGTGGGTGCTGCATCCGATGCGCAGCAACAGTTTGACGTGAAGCAGTCCGGTACGCTGACCATTGGCGGCGCGACCGAGACCCGTTGGGAGGTTACAGCGATCCCCGATCAGCCGCCCGTTGTTGACTTGACCGGCCCGATCGAGGCCGACGCGATGGGCGAGATGTCACAGCCGTTCACGGCTTATGATGACTACGGCGTCTCATTTGGTATTGCGACCATTACGCTGGACCTTGCGTCTGTCGATCGCCGACACGGGTTAACCATTGAGCCTGATCCGATTGCACCACTGATCCTGGATCTGCCAATGCCATTTAGCGGCGACAGGGCTGATTTCGACGAATTCTTGATTGATAACCTCAGCGAGCACCCCCTCGCGAACTTGCCCGTCACAATGCAGTTGACCGTTACCGACGATGCCGAACAGGCGGGCAGCACCACCGCAGAGCCGATGATCCTGCCGGGGCGTCGGTTTTTTCAGCCTTTCGCTCGTGCCGTCATCGAACAACGCCGCGATTTGATGTGGTCCAAAGATAACATCGTCCGCGTGAAACAGGTTTTGCGGGCTGTCTCGAACCGGCCAGAGGGGCTTTTCTCTAATGAAACGACCTATCTGCGCTTGCGGACGATTATTCGCAGGCTCGACAACATGTCTGAATTCGGGATGAGCGACGACGGCCAAGCCGAAGTCGTCAAGGCGCTTTGGGATTTGGCAATCCAGTTAGAGGACGGTCGTTTGGCAGATGCCCGCGAGCGCTTGCGTCGCGCCCAAGAGCGGCTGGCTGAGGCGATGCGCAACGGTGCATCCGACGAAGAAATCGCGGAACTGATGCAAGAACTGCGCGAAGCGACCGATGACTACATGCGGATGCTGGCCCAAGAAGCCGATCCATCCGACGGCACCGATCAGGCTGATAACGGCCAAGAAGGCGAGCGAATGTCGATGGACGAGTTGCAATCCTTGCTCGATCGCATTGAAGAACTGATGCAAGAAGGTCGCATGGCCGAGGCACAAGAGCTGATGGAACAGCTGAACCAGATGATGGAAAATATGCGCGTTACCCAAGGCGAAGGCGGCGATGGTCCGCCATCTCCGGGCGAGCAATCCATGCAGGATCTTTCCGATACACTGCGCGAGCAAGAAGAGCTTTCGGACGATGCGTTCAGTGATTTGCAAGAGCAGTTCAACCCTAGTGAACCGGGTCAGCAGCAGGGCCAACAGGGACAGCAAGGCCAAAGCGATGGGCAACAGGGCCAGGAAGGTCAGCAAGGCCAAGGTCAAGGCGTTGGTGAAGATGCGCAAAATGGCCAACAAAGCGATAGTGGCGCGGGCGGCGAAGGCGACCCGCGTAGTCTTGCAGAGCGCCAAGAGGCCTTGCGGGACGAATTACAACGCCAACGCGAGGGCCTACCGAACTTGCCCGGCGAAACGGGTGAAATCGCACGTCGCTCGCTAGAGCGGGCAGAGGGCGCGATGGAAGGTGCAGAAAACGCTTTGCGCGACGGTGATCTGGCCGAAGCAATTGATCGGCAAGCCGAGGCGATGGATGCCTTGCGCAACGGGATGCGCGAGTTGGGTCAGGCTTTGGCGGAAAACCAAAGCGCAGATCCCGGACAAGGATCAGAGCAAGGCGAAGCATCCGGCCAACCTGTGCCCGGTCAGCGCGATCCGCTGGGGCGCGAAATGGGCAATACAGGTCAGTTGGGGACGGATCAGGAACTTCTGGGTGGTGCAGATATCAACCGCCGTGCCGAAGAACTGCTTGATGAAATCCGCCGGCGCTCTGCCGAACAGAACCGGCCAGAGCTAGAGCGTGACTACCTGCGTCGCCTGCTGGAGCAGTTCTAGAGGCTAGCCGATCATGTTCGAAATGGTTTCGCTAATCCCGCCAATGAAGGCATTCAGCGAAATACGTAGTTGATCGATCACTGCAATATAGGTTGCCATGTAACCGCTAAGTTCCGGCATTCTCTGCGTGATTTCCTCTGAAAAAATGTAGGGCGCGATCGTCACAGCGATCAGAATCAAGACGATGAAGAAGCCGCGGCGGAAACCCTTTCGACGCACCGCCTCGTATCTTTCGAGTTCGGTCAATCCGCCTTCGTCGTTTGCCGCTGCACGTCCCCGAAGGGCGGCATTGATTTCATTTATGTCAGGCACAGAGCGCGGATTTGTTGTTGGCGCAGCAACTCGTCCACTTGCTTGACTGGTTCCTGCAGACGTTGCGTCTTTGCCTTCGGTCATTTGGGCAATGCGTTTGCGCGTTTCGGCGACAACTTCGGGGCTGCTTTCGCGACGGGCGGCAGGCTTACTGGCGCTGTAGTCTGCTACGCCTTGATTGCGCGACGCCTCTTTGCGCAGAATATTTGCGACACTGGGGTCAATCTGGCGGTGGCGTGGTTTGTCCGTGACAGGCTCGTGTTGGGGGCCTTCGGTATTCCCGTTCTTTGATTGCGGCGTGTCATAGCCAGAGGCATCCCGCGACTGCGACTTGACCACAGACGGCATCGGCGTCGACAGAATCCGTGACACTTCGCGGCTTAAAATTCTGGACTTGCGCGTCTGAAACCAGGTGTTGTTACAGTTAGAGCACTGCACATCACGTCCGCCTTGCGGGATGGCATCGTCGGCCACATTGTATTCTGCATCACAATTTGGACAAATTAGCCGCATTTACATTCCTTCTGTCCCACATCGGGTCAGTTGTTATTCTTGCCCTGCCCAATTTAGCGATGCCAGCGGCAAACGCAAAGGATTTGCGCAAGCCAGTCACCCAAGAGATTGTAACCTGTTGCAGATTTGGGCAGAAGTGGCGTGTGGTGCAAAGGATTTGCCGTGATAGAACTCGACAAAGTTTCGTACGGATTTGGCGGTGCGGCACTGTTTTCACAGTTGTCCTTAAGTCTTACAGCGGGGTCGTTCCATTTTCTGACAGGGCCGTCGGGGGCAGGCAAAACGACGCTGTTGCGCCTGTGCTATGCAGATTTGCTGGCGCGGTCCGGCAAAGTACGCCTGTTCGGCCAAGATGCAGCTGTCCTTGATCGCGATGCGGTCGCCATGGCGCGGCGGCGGATCGGGGTGGTCCATCAGGACTGTGCGTTTCTGGATCATCTGACGATTGCGGAAAACATCGCGTTGCCACTCACGGTTTCCGACCGTGCAAACGAGGCGGCACAAAATCTGCCGGAACTCCTTAGTTGGGTTGGTCTCAGCCGGCAGGCAGAGCAATTGCCCCCACAGTTATCGGGCGGTGAAAGGCAGCGGGCCGCATTGGCGCGTGCTGTGATTATGTCGCCAGATGTCATCATCGCAGATGAACCGACAGGCAATGTCGATTGGGAAATGTCGCAGCGGTTGATGCGCCTGCTTTCGGAATTGAACAAAATGGGCAAAACGATCCTGATTGCGACACATGATCTGAACATGATCAGGGCGATGAAAACGGATGTTAGCGCGCGTGTACTCCGCCTGCGGGACGGCCAGTTGATGCAAGCTGGAGCAGAGTTATGAAGGCCGTCTTCGAGCTGATTTTGGGCGATTCCCAAGCAGATCGCGTTGTGCCGCCGACCGGTATCACGGCACGACTAACCGTTTTTGTCGCCGCAGTAATGGCCTTTTTGGCTGTGTTGACGCTGGCGATTTCGCTTACCACTGGTCGCGTTGCCAACGTTTGGGCGCAAGAGTTGGCGCAGTCCGCCACTTTGCGTCTACCGGTTGATCCACAAAACGTGGATGCACTGCTTTCAGAGGCTCTTGCGGTGCTGGAAACCACACCGGGCGTAACATCGGCGCGGGCACTTTCGGCGCAGGAACAGCAGGCATTGCTCGAACCTTGGTTTGGCCCTGATTTGCCGCTCGAGGAACTGCCCGTTCCACAATTGATCGAGATCATAACCGACGCGGACACCTATGACGCGGACGGGCTTCGCGCGCGTCTTTCTGCGCAAGTCCCCGGGGCGGTATTGGACGACCACACTGCATGGCGCGCACCTTTGCTAGAGGCTGCAAGCAGGGTCCGCATCGTCAGTTGGATCGTGATTTCGTTGATAGGCGCAACGGTGGCAGCAATGATCACTCTGGCAGCGCAAGCGTCCTTGGCAGCAAACGCGCAGGTGATCCGTGTTCTGCGCCTTGTAGGTGCCCGCGACGTGTATATTGCCCGTGCGTTTGTGCGCCGCTACACCGTGCGCGCCGGATTTGGTGCTTTGGTTGGCGTTGTTCTTGGTGCCGCAGCGACGAACTTGATGCCGCAGGGTAGCGCGGGCAATAGTATCTTAACGGGTGTCGGCTTTGATGGGCTGGAATGGCTATGGCTGCTGTTTATTCCGTTGTTGGCGGCTGTTGTGGCATTCTTTGCGACACGAGCAGCCGCATTTCGCAGGCTAAAGGAACAAACATGAGCTATGCAATTCAATGGGTCCGGTCGCTTGTTTTTAACGTGCAAATGTATGTCGCATTGCTGGTCGTTGGCATTCTCTACGCACCAGCGGCGATCCTATCCACAAACGGCGCGCTGGCGGGTTGCCATGCATATTGTCGGTATATCAGATGGTCAGCGTCTTGGATGATTGGGCTAAAGACCGAAATCCGCGGCACACCGCCAACGGACGAGGTAATGGTCGCGCCGAAACACCAGTCTTTCATGGATGTCTTGGTGATTTTCGGATCGGTTCCGCGCGGTAAGTTCATTTTCAAGTCTATCCTGAAATACGCGCCGATTGTTGGTCAGTTTGGTTTGCGCATCGGCTGTATTCCTGTCGATCGTGGCAAGCGCGGTCAGGCTATCAAAAAGATGCTGGCCGATGTGAAAGCGGGCCGCGCTGTCGGCGGGCAGCTTATCATTTACCCGCAAGGCACCCGCATCGCTCCGGGGGTTAAAGCCCCTTACAAAGTTGGAACAGGTGCACTTTACCGCGAATTGAACCAGCCGGTTGTCCCGGTCGCCACGAACGTGGGTGTATTCTGGCCGAAGCGCGGCGTTTACCGCAAGCAAGGCACGGCTGTGTTCGAGTTTTTGCCTCGGATTGAACCGGGTCTAGAGGTTTCTGACTTCATGGCCCGCATTCAACATGACATCGAGACAGCCGCTGATCGGTTGAACAAAGAGGCGGGCTTTGAGCGGGCCTGACAGGGCGGTAGCCGCAAGCTAACGCAGTCTGAGGTTGCTGCTGCGCCCAAGGCCAAAGCGGATGCAACAAATGATGACGCCTAGGCTAATGAACAGCCACAAGGCACCCCACAACTGCGTGCTGCCGCCGAACTCCTCCGCCAGTATCCGCGCGTCAGAGCGCTGGCTTGCCCGCGCAATCGTATCGCTGAAGATGTCAAACGGGACGTAGGCCATGCTTGTCAGGCCTATGACGCGCAGAAACAGGTCGTTTGCGGTGTGCCCCAGAAAGCGTGCAGCCAGAAGCATCGTTGCGCCGACACAGATTGTAAAAGTCAGCGCAAATGCGTCCCTGACATACAGCCCTGCGATAACGAGCATCACCACACCGCAAAGCGCCATGATCTTGCGGTCCGCGCGTGTCCTTGTGGCAGCCATAAGCAGGCCAACCCCGATCAACAATGACCCAAGATAGCCGGCTGTCAGGATCACGAACCGGTTGCCGCCGCGACTGGTCACGGCCCCACCTTGGTTGGACGAAATTGTCAGGCTGACGACGTCCCCACCTGTCAGGAAAGTGGCGATTGCGTGGCTCGCTTCGTGAAAAAACACGACCAGAATCTTGAGTGGTGAAACCGCATTTGTCTGCCAGAATGCAAACACAAGTGCAGTCAGCAAAAGCAGCTGCCAATGCCCGCGCAGCAAGCGCAAGCCTAGGCCGCGAGCCCTTTCGAACCCAATTCAAGATACTTTTTGCGACGCTCACTGCGCAGTTTTTCGCCAGATAACGCGCGTAGTTCGTTCAGCATCGTGACCAACGCCTCGCCAACGGATTTGATCGCAGTTGGACGGTCGCGGTGCGCACCGCCGCGCGGTTCATTGATGATCCGGTCACAAACGCCCAGTTCCTTGAGGTCCTTGGATGTCAGTCGCAAAGCTTCGGCTGATTCGCGCATCTTTTCGGCATCTTTCCACAAGATAGAGGCGCAGCCTTCGGGGCTGATGACCGAGTAGATCGAATGCTCTAGCATCGCCACGCGATTTGCCGTCGCAAACGCAACAGCGCCGCCGGACCCGCCTTCACCAATCACGACACTGATAAGCGGCACTTGAATATCCAGACATTTTTCAGTCGATCGCGCGATTGCTTCTGACTGGCCACGCTCTTCCGCGCCTTTACCGGGGTAGGCGCCGGGCGTATCGACCAGCGTGATGACGGGCAGGCCAAAGCGGTTGGCCAACTCCATCAGACGGATCGCCTTGCGATAGCCTTCGGGCCGCGCCATGCCGAAATTGCGTGCGATACGGGATTTGGTGTCATCCCCGTTTGCGGGATCGATCACCATAACCGGCATGCCATTCAGGCGCGCGATGCCACCCATGACGGCGTGGTCATCGGCAAAATTCCGGTCACCGGCAAGCGGCGTGTATTCGGTGAACAATGCATCGATATAGTCTTTGCAGTGCGGGCGTTGCGGGTGACGCGCAACTTGGCATTTGCGCCAAGGGGTCAGCCCCTGATACAGCGACGTTAGCAAATCGTCTGCCTTTTTATCCAGCGCGCGGGCCTCTTTGGCGACATCCATTTCAGGATTTTCACGGGCCATCGCGCGCAGCTCTTCAGCTTTGCCTTCGATTTCAGCGAGCGGTTTCTCAAAGTCCAGATATTGGGTCATGACAAGGGGCCTTTTTCGTCAACTCTAAGTTATATGGACTATGGTACTGTTGAGTGCAACGGCAGCTAGTTTCGGACGAGAGTGTGTAAGGATGTTGGTGTTTCAGATTATAGGGCAGCTTCTTGTCAGATTGGCACTTGCCGCGGCGTTTTTCCTGATCATTCTTCTTGTCGGATACCTATTTGTCACCCCCGACAGAACCACGCGGCAGCAAACAAGCTGTACTTGGCTTCAGTCCGCGGAATTCGAAATGGCGGGTTTGGATTGGTCTGTTCCTGCATTGCGTCGAACAACCGTCGTCTATGATAACCCAAGCGCGTTTCCTGACATGAACAGCTTTCTGGAATATCAGGAGGATTTCGCAAACAAGTATGACTATGTTCAAGCCGAACTCCGAATGCCGTGGGACAAGGAACCCTTGGGTTTTTGTGCAGAGAAACTAGCCAATCAACCGTTACCGACGAGTGTTTGGATTGAAGATGAGGCGGCAAATCATCTCACAAGTGCCGTCCTGCAAATGAACGAGCCCGAAATAGATCGAATTGTCTTTGGGATGAATGGTTTCGGGCACTGGATTGCGCAGTTGGACGAGGACCAATCAGTTCCGGCAGATTGGTTCATTCTGGATGCCGCGCGAAGCAATCCGCAGTTTGACTGGTACAGTTACACAACGGCAGGATGGATCGGCGGCAATTATCGCATTTCTGCGTTCTGCTCCGCGCAAGCCGGCGGAAACGGAACCGTCGGGAAACGTTGCTCGGTCCGTATTGTACGTAAGAGCGACGGATTGCTTGTCGAATTCTGGAATCTAGATGTTTCTGGCATGCCAGTAGGCGGTGAGCCGATACCTGACGAAATACAAGCGCTGATCCCGAAGGCAGAGCAGGTTCTTGCCCATTTTTCCGATGACTAGCCTGCGATCATCTCTGACTGCCGCACAATAACCTCGGCCTGCTTGATGGATGCGATATCGACAAGGCGACCTTTGTAGACGGTCGCACCTTCGCCGCGCGCCTTGGCGGCTTCCATAGCACTCAGAATTTCGCGCGCCTCGGCAACGGCCTCTGCGGACGGAGTGAATACTTCGTTGGCGAGCGCGATTTGCTTGGGGTGGATCGCCCATTTGCCAACCATGCCCAGCGTCGCAGAGCGTTTTGCCTGTGCACGGTAGCCTTCATCGTCGCTGAAATCGCCGAACGGACCATCGACGGGCAAAACACCATGCGTTCGGCATGCCGCAACAATTGCGGTTTGCGCCCAGTGCCATGGATCGGAATAGTGCCGCGTGTCGCCATGCAGCATGTAGTAGTTTTCCTGTGTTCCGCCGATGCCTGTGGTTTGCATGCCCATGGAGGCTGCAAAATCAGCTGCGCCAAGGCTCATCGCGGCCATGCGCGGCGAGCTGGCGGCGATTTCTTCGACATGGGCGATGCCTGCAGCGGATTCGATGATCACCTCAAAGCTGATGCGCTTGGTGCGGCCTTTTGCGGCCTCGATCGCTGTGACAAGGGCATCAACTGCATAGACATCTGCCGCGCAGCCAACCTTGGGAATCATGATCTGGTCAAGCCGGTCGCCCGCTTGTTCCATCAAGTCCACAACGTCTTTGTACCAGTAAGGTGTGTCCAGACCGTTAATCCGCACGGACAGGTATTTGGTGTTCCAGTCAACCTCGTTGATTGCCTGAATCACGTTGGCGCGGGCGCTGTCTTTGTCAGAAGGTGACACGCTGTCTTCGAGGTCGAGATTGATGACATCGGCTGCACTTGCTGCCATTTTTGCGAACAACTTGGTGTTCGAGCCCGGACCAAACAATTGGCAACGGTTAGGGCGGGCAGGTGGTGCGGGTTGCAGGCGGAATGACATCAGCTGATCCTCGACGAAGTAAAATTGCGTAGTTATCCGTAAAGCGGGTATATTATTGCGCAATCACTCACAAGGCCAAATTTGCAGCCGCAGCATTCTACGATGCCGCGGCGCAATATTTGCAGGGTCGTGCGGGGTTAGATGCCTGCGTCGACAATTGCTTTGGCCAGCCGTGGAACGGTCTGCGCGTTCAGGCCCGCAATGTTCATCCGGCTGTCACCTACCATGTAGATGCCAAAGTCAGCGCGCAGTTTTTCAACCAGTTCTGGCGTCGTGCCAAGAAGGCTGAACATGCCGCGATGATCGGCGAGGAAGTTGAAGCGGTCGCTGTTGGTCAAACGCTTGAGTTCGTCCGCGAGTTGCTGGCGTAGTGCGAGCATGCCATTGCGGGTCTCTTCCAGCTCTGCCTCCCAGTCGGCGCGCAATGCGGGATCTTGCAGGATCGTCGTCACAACGCGTGCGCCATGGTCGGGCGGGAAGGAATAGTTCTGACGGTTCAAAAAGGCGAGGTTCTGCTGCGCCAGTGACTGTTGGTCAGCGTCCTTGGCCACCGCCATCAAGATGCCTGTCCGTTCGCGGTAGATGCCGAAGTTCTTGGAACAGCTGGCCGCAATCAAGCAGTTTTCAAAGCTGCTCGCGATCTGCCGCGTGGTTTGCGCATCTGCTGCAAGCCCGTCGCCAAACCCCTGATAGGCGATGTCGACGAATGGCATAGCACCTTTCTTTTGCATCAGGCTAATAACTTGCGACATCTGAGCATAGGTCAGGTTTGCACCCGTCGGGTTATGGCAGCAGCCGTGCAGCAAAACGACATCACCCGCAGCCACACCGTCGAGATCAGCCATCATGCCTGCGAAATCCACACCACGCGTTTCAGCGTCAAAATAGCGGTAGTCCGCCATTTTCATGCCCAGATATTTGATGATCGACTGGTGGTTTGGCCACGTCGGGTTGGACAGCCATACCGTGGCGTTTGGGGCGGCGATACGGATCAATTCCAGTGCTTGGCGAATGGCCCCCGTTCCGCCTGGCGTCGCAACGGCTGCAACGCGCTCGTTTGGCACGCTGTCACCCAGAACCAGGTCCTTCATGACTGCGCTGAACGCAGGATCACCTGCAAGACCAGTGTATGCCTTGGTCGATTGGTCGGCCAGAATCCGGCGCTCGGCTTCTTTGACGGCGCGCATGACAGGGGTGTTGCCGCTTGCGTCCTTGTAGACACCAACGCCTAGATCAACCTTGTCCTGGCGGGGGTCCGCCTTGAACGCAGTCATGAGGGTCAGGATCTTATCGACAGGTTTTGCGGATAGGTTTTCTAGCATTTCTTAAGCTCCGGTAGCGATAGGAAGGTCGGCGTACATGCCCCATTCGGACCATGAGCCATCGTAAAGCGAATGGTCGGTTTTACCGATCCGTTCGAGGGCAAGGGATAGGATTGCGGCAGTCACGCCAGATCCGCAGGTCGTGATCGCCGGTTTTTGCAGATCGACGCCGGCGTTCTGAAATATCGTGCGCATTGCATTCGGGGACTTCATTGTGCCGTCTGCGTTCAGCAGGTCTTTGTAAAACACATTGACCGAGCCGGGAATATGCCCTGAACGCATGCCTGCGCGCGGCTCTGGCGCTTCACCGCGAAAACGGGCAGGGGCGCGCGCATCAATGATGCTGTGATCGCCCAGCTTGGCGGCGCGTGCGACATCCGTCACGTCACGCACGCGCTTTGCCTCGTATTTCACGGTCATGTGGCGGTCGCGGATGACCGGCGCGGTTGCCGTGACGGGATGCCCTTCGGCCAACCATTTGGGCAGACCACCATCAAGGACGGCGATGTTCTTCTGGCCCATGAGCCTGAATAACCACCAGACACGGGCCGCCGAAAATAGGCCAGCGCCGTCATAGACAACTACCTGATGGCCATCGCCCACACCCATTGCCCGCATGCGGGACATGAATTTTTCGACAGGCGGCGCCATATGCGGCAATTCAGAGCGCGCATCGCTGATTTCGTCAATGTCAAAGTAACGCGCCCCGGGGATATGCCCGGCGGCATATTCGGCCTTTGCGTCGCGATTCATGTCCGGCAGGAACCACGTTGCATCAAAGATCCGCAGGTCAGGGTCTTTGAGGTGGGCCGCCAGCCACTGGGTGCTGACAAGCGTTTTTGGATCATCAGGTATTGGTGCGGTCATGGCGCAGTCCCTTCCGAGCATTGGCTTCACGCGTAACTTGCACGGCTAGACATGACAAGGGTCACTGGTGCCAGAAGCATCGGCCAAACGTTGTTTTTAGGGTGTTTCAGGCCAAAGTCGGACTGCTGCAGGTGCTGCCATCCGGACGTTTTCATAGATCGGATGGTTGTCGCGTACAGCAAAGGGCCAGAGAATGGCGAATTGCGTGCTAGTCTCCGTGACGTAGCAGACGTTGCTGCTGGCGACCCCAGTCACGCTTGGCTTCGGTTTCGCGTTTGTCGTGGTTCTTTTTACCTTTGGCGGTCGCGATTTTCAGCTTCACCAAACCGCGGTCGTTAAAATACATCACGAGCGGAACAAGGGTCATGCCTTCGCGTTTGGTCGCGTTCCACATGCGGGCAAGTTCACGCCTGCTTACCAAAAGCTTGCGCTTGCGGCGTTCTTCATGGCCGAACATCGCGCGGTCGTAGGGCGCGATATAGGCGTTGGTCAGCCAGAGTTCACCGTCATCAACGCTGGCATAGCTGTCCGCGATGCTGGATTGACCAATACGCAGTGATTTGACCTCTGAGCCGGTCAGGATGATCCCGACTTCCAAATCATCTTCGATGGCATAATCATACCTTGCGCGCCGGTTTTCAGCGATGACTTTGTAGTTTTTGTTTTCGGGTTTCTTGGCCATAGTCGACATCAGATATGCGATGGGGCGCTGTGGCACAAGGTGCGCAGGGGCCAAGATGTAAGGAGAAATCCAGTGCTTGTGCAGATTATGTTGGGATCGGTGCTGTTGGTATTTTCAATTGTTGTTGCCGGTAGCGTGTTTTGGGTCATGGAATACTGGCTGATGCGGTTGCGTCCTTGGCTGATTGCTGCACCGCACAGGCCAAAGCTGATGCTGGTGATGTGCGTGTCTGCCGTAGGGATTCTACTGCAAATGGCGATCGGGGTTTGGGCATGGGCGCTGACGATGATGGCTATCGGTATTTTCGAAACCACGGAAATAGCGGTCTACTTTGCGCTCGTTGCTTTTACGACGCTTGGATTTGGTGACATTCTGCTGCCGATAGAATGGCGCTTGTTGGGTGGGATGGCTGCCATCAACGGCCTTTTGAACATCGGCTTTGTTACTGCGATGCTGGTCGAGGCGTTGCGGCAAGTCCGGTTGCAACAGATTGCCTTTTTGGAAGCGGATACGTGACCGTACCTGTTCTGGATAATCTGAAAGCGCGGCATATTTTTCTTGCCAGACATGGTTTGTCGGATCGGCCATCAGGGACAGGCAAAGGCGCCGATCTAAAAGGCGTTCTTGACCATCTGGGCTTTGTCCAATTGGACAGCGTGAACACATTTGCCCGTGCACACGACCTGATATTGTGGTCGCGCAGACAACAGTATCGGCCCAAAGCCCTGCAGCATCTTTTACACCGCGACAGACAGGTTTTCGAGCATTGGACACATGATGCTGCGATTATCCCGATCGAAAGTTTCGCACATTGGCGCTTGCGGTTTGCCCGTGACGAAGCGCTGCTGTCGTCCAGATGGAAGGAATGGCGGCGCGATGATTTCCACGCCAAAATCGATGATGTGCTCAAACGGATTTCAGACCACGGCGCTTGTACTTCGGGGCAAGTTGGCGAAGGCGAGAGCCGCGGTTCCGGCGGGTGGTGGGACTGGCATCCGTCGAAAACGGCGCTGGAGTATCTCTGGCGCTCCGGCCAAGTCTCGGTTTTGCGCCGTGAAGGGTTCACCAAGGTTTATGATCTGACAGAGCGGGTTATTCCCGCAGACCAACTGAACCGCCGTCACCACCCGCAAGAGACGATCAACTGGTGCTGTGCAGGTGCGCTCGACCGGTTGGGTTTCGCGACCAGTGGTGAATTGGCGGCATTCTGGGACCACGTCACACCAGCCGAGGCCAAGGCATGGTGTGCGGCGTCTTTGGCCGACGGCACAGTGATCGAAGTCGACATCGAAAGCGTTGACGGCAAGCTGCGTCGCGCGTTTGCGCGGCCGGACATCATGGATATGGATGCTACGGCCCCTGCGCCACGGATCAGGGTTCTATCACCTTTTGATCCAGCCTTGCGTGACCGCAAACGGGCGGAACGGCTCTTTGGGTTCAACTACCGGATCGAGATTTTCGTACCGGCGCCCAAACGTACGTACGGCTACTACGTCTTTCCGGTGATCGAAGGTGATCGTTTGATCGGGCGGATCGACATGAAACGGACAGAAGGTGCGCTGACCGTCCGTGCCTTCTGGCCCGAGGTCGGGGTGAAGATGGGCATAGGGCGGTTGAAGGCCCTGCAAGCTGAACTGGAACGCGCCGCAGCTTTCGGGGGCTGCGGCGCGGTCAATTACGAGGATGGATGGGTCAGGTAGGAAGGATCAGTATCCACCCCGCGTCAGTTCAACAGACCTGCGTGAACCATCGCTGCGCGGATTTTCTCTTTTGTCGGATCGGTCAGCCCTGTCAGTGGCGAACGCACGTCCTCGCGGCACATGCCCAGCAAAGACATGCCATATTTTGCGCCTACTAGGCCGGGTTCGGTAAAGACAGCCTCGTGCAGCGGCATCAAGCGATCTAGCATTGTAAGGGCTGTGGCATAATCGCCCGCCAATGTGGTTTCCTGAAACTGTGCAATCAGCTTCGGCGCGATATTCGCAGTCACCGAAATGCACCCGACGCCGCCATGCGCATTAAAGCCCAAGGCGGTCGCATCTTCGCCTGAAAGCTGGATGAAATCCGCGCCACAGCGCATCCGCGTGGCCGGAACGCGGGAAAGATCGGCCGTTGCGTCTTTTACACCAATGATCATCTCGTGCTTGGCAAGTTCCGCCATCGTGGCAGGCGTCATATCAACAACAGAGCGGGGCGGGATGTTGTAAATGATGATCGGCAGACCGCAATCGGCGGCAGCAGAGAAATGCGCGATCAGGCCTGCTTGGGTCGGTTTGTTGTAGTAGGGTGTCACCACCAAAGCCGCATCTGCTCCGGCAGCCTTTGCCGCCAGCACCAAACGCACGGTTTCAGCCGTATTGTTAGAGCCCGCACCAGCGATCACCGGAATGCGCCCTGCGGCCTCTGCGACGACAGTTTCGACAACCAAATCATGCTCTGCATGTGTCAGTGTCGGGCTTTCGCCTGTCGTGCCTACCGGAACAAGCCCGTGGCTTCCCTGATCAACATGCCAGTTCACAAGTTTTTTCAGCGCGGTCACGTCAACTTGGCCGTCCGCAAACGGCGTGACGAGGGCGGGGAGTGATCCCTTGAACATGGCACGCTTCCTTCTTGTTGATGGCTATGATCAGCCTTGGTAAAATCGCGCGGACACTAGGCTGTGTGGGCAAATCCTACAAGCCCCTCGTTGTAGGCAGCGCGCACAAGTTTCCGCCGATTGCCGCGTTTGTGAGTTGCTATCGATGGTGCCAAGGTTACCCTGAAGTCCAACGTCAACTGGATGGTGTCTCTATGCGATTTGCGGCCTTTTTTACGGCGCTCTACTTGGTCGGGCAAACTGCTACGGCGCAGTCCGTGGATCCCAAAAGCATTGCTGCCATTGCAGCTGCTGACACTGATTGGGACGCAGCCTTTGCGCTTGCGAAAGATGCCGATCCCTTGACCGTTGATGTCCTGACATGGTTGCGGTTGCGTGCGGGCGATGCGGAATTCGCAGAGTACCAGACGTTTGTTGCGGCAAATCCGGACTGGCCCGATCTGGGGCGTCTACGCGCCGAAGCCGAACCCCTGATCGAAAAAGGGCATGACCAGAACGAAATCATTGCTTGGTTCGCCCGGGATGCACCCCAGACCGGCGAGGGGGCCGTCAGATTGGCCGAGGCGCTGATGACGTCCGGTCGTGTCGAGGATGCCCGTTTGGCGTTGCGCGACGCCTGGATCAATCTGCGCCTGACCGAAGAAGGCCACGCGGCGATGGTTGAGGCCTTTGGCGATGTCCTGACGCCCTATCATCTGGCGCGCACGGATGAGCTTTTGTGGCGATCCCGACGGGAAGAAGCCGAACGCATGTTGCCCCTGTTGCCCGACGGACAGCGCGCCTTGATTGCAGCGCGCATCGGGTATCTGACGCGGGCCAGCGATCTGCGATTGCGTCTGGAGGCGGTCCCTGCCGCCCTACGCCAAGACGCAGATCTTGCCTATGATCGCTATTCCTGGCTGGCAGGGCGTGGTGAACGTACCGATGCGGTGGCGATGCTGTTGGAC
>CBDTYC010000021.1:0-16408 GCA_965364495.1 uncultured Yoonia sp.
ATACCAATGCCAGTCAGATCGGGCATCGGCAGGACCTTCTCGTGATCAACTGGGACTGTTTTGACAACCGCCTCGTTCAGATCAGGATCGGTGCCAACAGTTGTGAACCCTCGCATCAAACATCAAACCTAAATTGGTCGCAATTCATTCAAATAACTCGATCGTAACGCCATGCCCCAAGAACATGGAAAACTCTTCAAAAAAACGCGAAAACCCCGCGCTGTCGCGTCTAACACAGACGGCGTTAAAACTCTGCTAGCAAGTCGCAAGCTTTTGCCTTTGACGCAAGAGGGTTTTGCCCGCTGACTAGCAAGAAAAATACAAGATGCAGCAAATTCCGCAAGTGCTCCGCACAAAATATGGCGGGCTCACCGCGAAAGGTCGGAACCGCATTCGCATTGCCAAATCGTCCAGAAACCGATTTTCAAAGCGCCCACCTGTCCCCGCAGTGATGGATAAGTCATAGGTTAGTAAATGATCGCGTCAGATAGCCCAAACCCAACCTATCTCAGAACCGCAGTAAAGCCGCGTTTGGCACCACAACAGAAATCCCGCTAAGTCATTGATTTTGTTGTGGTGCCGATGGAGAGACTCGAACTCTCACGATGTTACCATCGGGGGATTTTGAATCCCCTGCGTCTACCATTCCGCCACATCGGCTATGGCGCCTCTCCTAAAGCGGCAAAATGGCGGCGTCAATCGGGTTTTGCACTGCTTTGCCTGCAAGAAAGTGGCCAAGGATGACCAACAGACCAATAGTTCCTGCAAACTGGCTTGACCCAGCCTTCCACACGTGTCCTAACGCACGAAAAATAAGGTATATCATGTTACGTCGACTATATGATTGGACAATTTCGCTGGCACAGTCGCCCTATGCGCTATGGGCGCTGGCTGTGGTGGCGTTTGTGGAATCCTCGTTCTTTCCGATTCCACCAGATGTCTTGATGATTCCTATGATCATTGCCCGCCCTTCGCGTGCTTTCTTGATTGCAGGTATCGCCACTGTCGCATCGGTAACCGGTGGCATGTTCGGCTACTACATCGGGGCGGCCTTGATGGAGACCGTGGGCCAGCCAATCCTTGAGCTTTATGGCAAGACCGCCAGCTTTGAAGAAATGTCAGCGGTGTTCAACGCCTATGGCGCATGGGCAGTTGTGGTGGCGGGCGTGACGTTCCTGCCATTCAAGGTGATTACAATTGCATCGGGTGTAACAGGCTTGCCGTTGTCGGTCTTTATTGTGTCGTCGATCTTTGCACGGTCTTTGCGGTTTTTCCTTGTTGCGGCACTTTTGTGGAAATTCGGCGCACCAATTCGTGACTTCATCGAACGTCGATTGGGCTTGGTCTTCGTCATCTTCTGCGTCATGTTGCTAGGCGGTTTTGCATTGTTAGGTTTGTTATGACACGACAGTTTCTTGTCACACTGTCCGCAGGTGGTTCCGCGGCGCTTCTTGCAGGTGCATATCTGTTTCAGGCCTTGGGTTATCCACCTTGTGCGATGTGCCTTTGGCAGCGCTGGCCACATTTCGCAGCAATCGCCATCGGCCTGTTTGCACTGCAATTTGGTGGGCGATTGTTGCCTGCGCTTGGTGCGATCGCAGCCGCGACGACCGCCGCAATCGGACTGTTTCACACTGGCGTAGAACGCGATTGGTGGGAAGGCCCAAGCTCTTGCACGGGTACCGGTAGCGGGCTCGACGGGTTAAGTGGTGCGGATCTGCTCACAGTTACCGGACCCCGCGTGGTGATGTGCGATCAAGTGAGTTGGGAACTGTTCAGCTTGTCCATGGCAAGTTGGAACGCATTGTTTTCGCTGTTGCTGGTTGCCGGTTGGATCATGGCGGTACGCGCTAGCGGCGCGTCGACAAAAGCAGATTAGTCTCGGATCTTGTGACGCCCTCCATCCGGCGGATCGCAAACAGGACCTGATCGAATTGCTCGAGCGTCTGCGTCCCGATCTCTGCGATCAAATCCCACGTTCCGTTGGTCGAATGCACCGCTTGAACCTGAGACATGCGTTGCAGTTGTTTCATCGAAGTTTCGGCGCCGCGCCCTGCAATTTCCAGCATCATCAATCCACGCACAGCGTTGGGCCGCACGTCCGAGCGGGTCAGAATTGTAAAGCCTGCAATTTCACCCCCCTGTACCAGCCGGTCCAGCCGCACCCGCACGGTGCTGCGCGTCACATTCAGAAGGCTGGCCAGCTCTGACAGCGACGCACGGCCGTTGCGTTTAAGGGCTGCCACCAGCTGATTATCCAGTTCGTCCATTATGTCTGCCCAATTTGTGCAATTGACCACCATTTTGCACAATTTGACGGCTTAACCTAGCCCCCCGTTTAGGCGACACTACGGGCATGACACAAAAACATTGTATATTGATCGGCGCCCCCGTCGATTGTGGTAAGCGGCGCCGCGGTTGTCTGATGGGCCCTGATGCCTATCGCACAGCAGGCATCAGTGAGGCCATCACCGCGCTGGGTTACAGCGTTGAAGACATGGGCAACTTGTCCCCATTGGACGTCACCGTTCCCGCGCCACGCAATCCGCTGGTTCATGAATTGGCCGAGAACGTGGGTTGGACACATACACTCATGGCCGCAGCGATCGAGGCCGCACCACGCGGCATGCCGATCTTTATGGGTGGTGATCACGCTTTGGCGGCTGGCACCGTGGCAGGTATGGCGGCCCATGCAGCACACGAAGGACGCCCGTTCTTTGCGCTGTGGCTTGATGCCCATAGTGACATACACACGCCTGATACGACAGACAGCGGAAATTTGCACGGAACGCCCGTTGGTTACGTCACAGGCCGCGATGGATTTGACGCCTACCCACCCCTGCCAGCCAAGGTCGCGCCGCGCAATATCTGCATGATCGGTCTGCGGTCTGTTGATGCTGCCGAACACGCAGTGCTTGATGATGGCGATGTGATGCTGGTCGATATGCGTCGCATTGACGAGGAAGGCATCAGTACGCCGCTGCAAACGTTTCTTGACCGCGTCGCTGCGGAAAACGGCATGTTGCACGTATCCCTTGATGTCGACTTTCTGGACCCTTCTGTTGCACCTGCCGTTGGAACAACTGTACCGGGTGGTGCAACCGTCCGCGAAGGTCACTTGGTGATGGAAATGCTGTCTGACAGTGGCCTCGTTACCTCGCTTGATCTGGTCGAGTTGAACCCGTTTCTTGATGATCGCGGCACCACCGCAAACCTTATGGTTGATCTGACGGCATCCCTGATGGGCCGCCGCGTGTTTGACCGCCCAACCCGGAGCAAATCATGAGCCTCAAGGCTTCAAAACTGGCGATGGTGCCATTTGTGAGCGTCGATAACATGATGCGCCTTGTGCATCATATCGGGATCGAGGCGTTTCTGGCCGATCTTGCACAAGAGATCGAAGGGGATTTCGCCCGCTGGGAATTGTTTGACAAAACCGCCCGCATTGGCAGCCATTCGGATGTCGGCGTGATCGAACTGATGCCCACATCTGACGGCACCCACTACGGCTTTAAGTACGTCAACGGTCACCCCAAGAACATGAA
The DNA here is from genome assembly GCA_965364495.1 of uncultured Yoonia sp. Taxonomy (GTDB): domain Bacteria; phylum Pseudomonadota; class Alphaproteobacteria; order Rhodobacterales; family Rhodobacteraceae; genus Yoonia. Next base: position 3,546 of record CBDTYC010000021.1, read on the forward strand.
AGAAGGCCTGCAAACGGTCACCGCCTTTGGTGTGCTGTCGGATGTCTATAGCGGCTATCCTGTATTGTTTTCGGAAATGACAATCCTGACAGCCCTGCGCACGGGGGCTATGTCAGCGGTAGCCACAAAGTATCTGGCTTCCAAGGATGCCGGGACGATGGCGATGATCGGCAACGGCGCGCAGTCGGAATTCCAGTGTCTGGCCATCAAGGCGGTTTGCGGGATCGACAATATCCGCCTGTACGACATCGACAGTGCCGCCACCGAAAAACGTATGAAAAACCTGACAGGCTTGGGCTTTCACATCACTCCCTGCGCCACGCCAGAACAAGCAATCGAGGGCGCCGATATCATTACCGTCGCAACAGCCGACAAAGATATGCAGACCATCCTGACCGACAATATGGTCGGCGCCGGTGTTCATATCAACGCAATCGGCGGTGACTGCCCGGGCAAGACCGAGTTACACCGTGATATTGTCGCTCGCTCCTCTGTCTTTGTTGAGTACCCGCCAACACCGCGGATCGAAGGTGAAATTCAACAGATGCCGGCAGATCACCCCGTCACCGAGCTTTGGCAGGTTATCACGGGGCAGAAAACCGGACGGCAATCAGCCCAAGAAGTCACCCTTTTTGACGGTGTCGGTTTTGCAATCGAGGACTTTAGCGCGCTGCGGTATGTCCACCGCCAAATTCAGGATACGCCCTATTATATCGATCTTGATTTGATCCCTGACCCTGATGATCCGCGTGATCTATTCGGAATGATCAAACGGGCGAAATAGTGGACTATTTCATGTCCTCTGCGCGGGTGTTATTTCATTCATTGATATCAGATAGTTAACAGCTAACACCCGCGCCTGTACCTGTCAGGTTCGATCCGCCGTTGCGCGCTATATCAAGTGTCTGTTAGAGTAGGCGCAACCAAATATAGCAGTCCAAAACTCAGCAGGCAGATCACGTGAACGATACCCCCGAAGTACCTGAAAACGATGAAGAAACACCGCCAAAGCGCTCTGCTTATGATGGACCAACGGTCACGATCGAACACGAACTAAAGACAAGCTACCTTGATTACGCAATGAGCGTGATCGTCAGCCGCGCCATTCCGGACCTGCGCGATGGTTTGAAACCTGTCCACCGCCGCATTCTTTATGCCATGCACGGCACCAACAATACGCCTGACAAGCCTTACCGGAAATCATCGCGGCCTGTCGCGGAAACGATGGGTAAGTATCACCCCCACGGCGACAGCGCGATCTACGACGCGCTTGTGCGAATGGCGCAAGATTTTTCCATGTCGCTGGTGCTTTTGGATGGTCAGGGCAACTTCGGCTCGATGGACGGCGACCGCGCCGCGGCTTATCGTTATACCGAAGTCCGGATGGACAAGCCTGCGACCTATCTGCTGGCAGACATCGACAAAGACACCGTTGATTTTCAGGACAACTATGATGGCAAGGACCGCGAACCGACGGTTCTGCCGGCCCGCTATCCCAACATGCTTGTCAATGGCGCGGGTGGTATTGCAGTTGGTATGGCGACAAACATTCCGCCGCATAACCTTGGCGAAGTGATCGACGCGACGCTTGCGCTGATTGACACGCCGGACTTGTCGTCCGAGGACCTGATTGAATATATCCCTGCCCCTGATTTTCCGACCGGTGGTCTAATTCTGGGTCGTTCTGGCGCACGCAAAGCCTATCTCGAAGGGCGCGGTTCGGTGATTGTACGCGCCAAAACTGTGGTCGAAGAGATCCGCAAGGACCGCTATGCCATTGTCATCAATGAAATTCCCTATCAGGTGAATAAGGCCTCGATGATCGACAAGATCGCCGAGGCCGCGCGCGACAAAAAGATCGAAGGCATCGCTCACGTGCAGGACGAATCCGATCGCAACGGTGTGCGGGTCGTCGTCGAACTCAAGCGTGACGCGACCGCAGAGGTCGTGTTGAACCAGCTGTTCCGTTTCACGCCGATGCAGACCTATTTCGGCTGCAACATGCTGGCACTGAATGGCGGTAAGCCAGAGCAATTGACATTGCGCGCCTTCCTGACAGCATTTGTCGACTTCCGCGAGGATGTCGTTGCACGCCGCACAGCCTTTGAATTGCGCAAAGCACGCGAGCGGGCACATGTTTTGTGCGGTCTGGCCGTGGCCGTAACCAACATTGACGAGATTGTCGCGACGATCCGTTCGTCAGCCGATGCGTCAACAGCACGCGAAAAACTTATGACACGTCGCTGGCCTGCCGAGGCGATCCTTGAATATATCAAGCTGATTGATGATCCGACGCATACCGCAAACGATGATGGCACCTATAACCTGTCAGAAGTTCAGGCCCGTGCGATCCTTGAATTACGCCTGCAACGTCTCACGCAGATTGGCGTCAAGGAAGTGACCGATGAATTGCAGGAATTGGCTGGAAAAATCCGCGAATACCTTGAAATTCTCGGCTCTCGCGAGCGGATTATGCAGATTATCCGTGATGAATTGACCGAAGTCCGCGACCTGTTCGCCGTTCCCCGCCGCACCGAGATTGTTGATTGGTCCGGCGATATGGAAGACGAAGACCTGATCGAAAAGGAAGACATGGTCGTGACTGTAACCTCTGGTGGTTACATCAAACGCACCGCTTTGGCCGATTTCCGCGCGCAACGCCGTGGCGGTAAGGGCCTGTCCTCGATGGCAACCAAAGAAGAGGACGTGGTTACCACACTGTTTGTGGCCAACACGCATACGCAACTTTTGTTCTTCACGACTGACGGGATGGTCTACAAGCTGAAGACCTGGCGCTTGCCATTGGGCAGCCGGACGGCCAAAGGCAAGGCAATCGTCAACATCCTGCCTATTCCGCAAGGTGTCTCGATCGCGGCAATTATGCCTGTCGATCGACCAGAGGAAGAATGGGACGACTTGCAGGTGGTCTTTGCGACCTCTGCTGGTACCGTGCGTCGCAACAAACTGTCGGACTTTACCAATGTCATGCGTAACGGCAAAATCGCGATGAAGTTCGAGGACGAACATGCTGAAACAACACTGATAAATGCCCGCATTGCATCCAACGACGATGACGTGATGCTGGTGACTGATTCAGGTCGCGCGATCCGCTTCCCAGCGACAGACGTCCGTGTTTTCAACTCACGTAGTTCTGTCGGCGTCCGCGGCATCAGGTTGCAAGGTGACGACAAGGTCGTATCGATGTCGATCATCCGGCATTTCAAGGCAGAGGCCGATGAACGCGCGGCTTACCTCAAGATGCGTCGCGCAATGGCCGGACTTGCAGATGATGCCGAAAACGATGACGAAGAAGACACTGTCGCCGGTGCGATCAGCCAAGAACGTTATGCAGAAATGTCCGCCGCCGAAAACCTGATCCTGACGATCACGGCCAAAGGCTCTGGCAAGCTATCGTCCAGCCATGATTATCCGGTGCGCGGACGCGGCGGCATGGGTGTGGCAGCCATGGACAAGGCAATGCGCGGCGGGCCACTTGTCACGTCTTTCCCTGTCGAATTGTCCGACCAGATCATGCTTGTAACGTCAACGGGCCAGTCGATCCGTGTTCCGGTCGAAGGTATTTCGTTTCGGTCGCGCGGCGCAGGCGGTGTAAAGGTCTTTGATACCGGCAAAGGCGAAACAGTGGTCAGCGTCGCATGGATTGCTGATCAAGGTGTCGAAGACGCTGAAATCGTCGAAGAATAAGACCAAGGCCCTGCGATCAAACGCGGGGCCTTTTCTTTTGTCAGGCTGCGCACTACATCACCGACATGCAAAACACACTTAATATCATCGGCGGCGGAATGGCCGGATCAGAGGCCGCCTGGCAGGCTGCAAACGCAGGGCTGAAAGTGGTCATCCACGAAATGCGGCCAAAGGTGGAAACCTTTGCGCACCGCACCGGCAACCTTGGAGAGATGGTCTGTTCCAACTCGTTCCGTTCGGATGACCACGAACAGAACGCCGTCGGGCTGTTGCATTGGGAAATGATGCAAGCCAATGGGTTGATCATGCAAACGGCCTATAAACACCGTCTGCCAGCTGGTGGCGCCTTGGCCGTGGACCGTGATCCGTTTGCGGAAAGCGTGACTGCGGCACTAAAGACGCATCCGAATATTTCCGTTTCTTATGAAGAGATTACAAGCCTTCCTGACGAGGGTCAGTGGATCGTCGCAACCGGACCGTTGACATCTGGTGCCTTGGCAGAGGCAATACAGGTCGAGACAGGTGCAGAAGCCTTGGCTTTTTTCGATGCAATCGCGCCGATCGTCTATCATGACAGCATCAACATGGATGTCGCATGGATGCAGTCCCGCTATGACAAAGGCGAAACCGAAGACGAGCGGACGGCCTACCTCAATTGCCCGATGAACAAGGCACAATACGAAGCGTTTATCGACGCGCTGCTTGCCGCCGACAAGACAGAGTTCAAAGAAGGTGAAACCGCAGGCTATTTCGACGGCTGTTTACCCATTGAAGTCATGGCAGAACGTGGCCGCGAGACCCTGCGTTTTGGACCGATGAAACCTGTCGGGCTGACCAACGCCCATGATCCGGCAACCAAGGCATACGCCGTTGTTCAGTTGCGGCGCGACAACGCATTGGGGACGCTTTACAATATCGTCGGCTTCCAGACCAAGATGAAATACGGCGCGCAAAAGGATGTTTTCAAAACGATTCCTGCGCTTGAAGATGCAGAGTTTGCACGTCTTGGAGGCATCCACCGCAATACATTTATCAATTCACCCACGCTGTTGGATGATCAGATGCGCTTGCGCTCTCGGCCAAATATCCGCTTTGCCGGACAGATAACCGGCGTCGAAGGCTATGTCGAAAGTGCTGCAATGGGCCTTTTGGCCGGGCGTATGGCTGTGGCCGAAATGACGGGTCAAACGCTGGCGGCCGTCCCGAATACAACTGCGATGGGCGCCTTGGTCACGCATATCACCGGCGGCGCCGAGGCAAAGACGTTCCAGCCTATGAACGTGAATTTCGGGCTGTTTCCCCCACTTGATGGCGTCAAAAGCGGACGGCGTGGCCGCAAAGACCGCTATAAGGCCTACACAGACCGTGCCAAAGTGGATTGGCAGGCATGGCTTGGCCAAATCGCGCTGGACGCGGCCTAAGGGCAGATTCTACACTGGGTGCATGACTGACAAAAAAGACGTCTTGCGCCCTGCCCTTTGGACCCCGCGACCAGTGGATGAGACCATCGCCGTCTACGCCGATTGGGCAGACAACTATGATGCCGAAGTCACAAGTCGCGGCTATCGTACGCCTGATCGCTTGGCCGCTGCCCTGACTGGCTTTGTCCAGCCCCGGACGCCAATCCTTGATTTCGGCTGTGGCACAGGTATCGGCGGCGCCGCTTTGATCCGCGCAGGGGTCCGCACGCTAGACGGAACCGATATCACCAAAGAAATGCTGGAAAAGGCCCGTGCCCGCGGCATTTACCGCAAGACTTGGCATTCTAGCCCGACCAATATGGGATTTGCTACGGGCGATTACGCCGTCATCGTTGCTGTGGGCGTGATCAGCCTTGGGGCAGCACCGGCAGACGCGTTGCGCCCTCTGGTGGACAAGTTGCCGGAAAATGGCCTTTTGGCGTTGTCATTCAATGACCCCACAATCGCCGATCAAAGCTATATCGACGCCCTTGATGACGTTTGTGATGCGGGGTTGGCCAAGGTGGTTTTGCGCGAACATGGGCCACATTTGGATGATGTGGGCATGGGGTCTGACATTATCATTCTGCGCCGCCTGTGATCACACGTTTCGCGCCTTCGCCTACAGGTCCGCTGCATCTTGGTCATGCATATTCCGCGTTGACCGTCTGGAAAACCGCAGCGCAGCTTGGCGGCACGGCACTGCTGCGGATAGAGGACACGGATAGTACCCGCGTGCGCCCCGAACACGAGGCTGGCATCTACGAAGACCTTGCTTGGCTGGGCCTTTCATGGCCGACGCCCGTTCTGCGACAGTCCGATCACTATGCAGACTATCGTGCAACGCTGGAACGGCTTGCCGCGCTGGACCTGCTTTACCCCTGTTCTTGCAGCCGCCGCGACATTCTTGATGCAGGCGCCAAACCAGGTGCGGACGGGTTTGTCTACCCACGCACCTGCGCCGCGCGATCAATGGATAGCACACTGCCTACTGACGGGATCAGGCTTGATCTACGCAAGGCATTGGCGCGTGTTTCTGCGGCTTTATCATACCAGGAAACCGGAAGCGGCAAGATCCAACAAATCGCCATCAATCCAGACTTGATGCTGCAAAAGATCGGTGATCCCATCTTACAGCGCAAGGAAACAGGCGATCCCGCGTACCACCTTGCTTGCGTGCACGACGATGCGCGCCAGAAAATCACCCATGTTGTGCGCGGCACCGACTTGCAGGCGCTGACGCCCCTGCACGTGGTTATCCAACAAGTGTTGGGCCTAGCGATACCAATCTACCACCACCATCGGCTGATCGTGGATCAGGACGGAAAACGGCTTGCTAAAATCGACAAATCCAAAGCACTGGCGAAATACCGCGCCGAAGGACTAAGCCCTGAAGATATCAAGAAAATGATCGGGTTTGCGGACTAATCAGCCAGCGGGGTTGCTATTTCAAGCTCGTCACCATCGCGGACGGCTGTGTAAAAACAGCTGCGCCGACCAGTGTGACAGGCTGGTCCGGTTTGGTGAATGCGCAGCAGCAAACAGTCACGGTCACAGTCCACGCGCAAGTCGACAAGCGCTTGGGTGTGGCCGCTGGTGGCCCCTTTGACCCAGAATTCTTGCCGTGAACGGGACCAATAGGTCACATTCCCTGTCTCCAACGTGCGCGATACGGCTTCTGCATTCATCCAAGCCATCATCAGGACTTCGCCGGTGTCCGCATCCTGCGCAATCGCGGGGATCAGGCCTGCTTCATTGTACTGCAGGGTGGTTGGATCGAATGACATATCAAAAACCTTTGCAAGCGCAGCCGTCGGCACTATCTAATGACCTGAACGACGAAGGGCAACGCGATGTCAGCCGAAACTGATCTTATCAAACTCTATTCAGGGCGTATTCTGGCCTTGGCCGCGGATATGCCGCGGACCGAACGGCTGGAAAATCCAACGGCGACGGCGAAAAAGCGCGCGCCGCTTTGTGGGTCGACCGTCACGGTGGATGTACGCGTAAAGGATGATGTGATCACCGATTATGGGCAGGACGTGAAGGCCTGCGCATTGGGTCAGGCGGCAGCTGCGGTTGTCGGGGCAAATATCGTCGGTTTGACCGTCGCACAGGCCCAAGAGGGGCGCGACGCATTGTTGGCAATGCTGAAATCTGATGGTCCGGTGCCTGCGGCCCCATTTGCTGACCTTGAAGTCCTGCAACCCGCCAAAGAGTACAAAAACCGGCACGCATCAATCATGCTGGCCTTTGATGCCACGCTGGACGCGCTGCAAAGCCACAAAGCCAGCGCATAAAAAAACCGCCGCGCATCCGGGGCAGGATGGCGGCGGCAGGAAAAACGATCAGGTCCGGTCCGGTGTTCAATGGGGAGAGGCAAAACCCCCGCTATGGACAAGGACAGGCAGGTCAGACATTGCAAAATTGGGACAGGGCAATGTCATGAACCGGACCTAAACCGTCAGGCAAATCAGACCAGCCCGGGCAAGGCCAGTCCGACAATCAGCATAACCATCAAAGCAACAACGCCCAAAGCATCAGCAAAAATGGTGTCGCGTGAACGTGCGATTACCGATTTGATCTCTTCAGCCATGTGATGTTCCTCCAATGTTCTGTTGCCTCTTTGTTCTCATATGATTAACACCAAGTAAAGAACTTTTTAGGAACACTTGTGAACATTTTGTGAATGAAGGCGTTAACCCACTGATATCAAACGGATTGCTTTATCCTGTTCCATCAGCCAAAGCAGCGTTCTGGCGGCCTTGCCACGTGGGCCCTGCAACGTTGGGTCGTCATTCAACAGTGCGCGCGCGTCGGTTTGGGCCACAGCCATCTGCCCAGCATGCCGTTCAAGGTCGGCAATCCGGAACCGTGGCAACCCCGACTGGGCTGTGCCAATCACATCGCCTGCGCCACGCATGGCAAGGTCTTCTTCAGAAATCCGAAAGCCGTCTTCGGTTTCGCGCAGGATCTCGAGCCGTCGCCGCCCGCTTTCGCTGAGCGGGGCTTGGTAGATCAGCAGGCAGGTAGACGCAGCGGACCCGCGCCCGACCCTGCCCCGCAGCTGATGCAACTGCGCCAGACCAAAGCGATCTGCATGCTCGATCATCATGATCGATGCATTCGGGACGTTTACGCCGACCTCGATCACTGTCGTGGCCACCAGGACCTGGGTTTCACCTGCAACGAACTTGGCCATCGCCGCATCTTTTTCCGCATTCGGCATCTGGCCATGCACCAAGCCAACGACACCTTCACCCAAAGCAGCGCGCAATTGCTTGAACCGCTCTTCGGCGGCGGTCATATCGACGACTTCGCTTTCCTCGACCAAAGGGCAGACCCAATAGGCCTGTCGACCATCCGCCACCGCTTTGCGCAGCTTTTCAACCACTTCATCCAGCCGCGAAGCTGATACGAGTGCTGTCTGGACCGGCGTCCGCCCGGGTGGTTTTTCGTCCAGAACAGAGACATCCATGTCGCCGTATTGCGCCAGAGCAAGCGAACGCGGAATAGGCGTAGCGGTCATCACCAGAACATCGACAGCACGGCCTTTCGCACCCAATTGCATCCGCTGGGCCACGCCAAACCGGTGCTGTTCGTCAATGACTGCAAGTCGCAGATCGTGAAAATCCACGTCTTTTTGAAAGACCGCATGGGTGCCAACAAGAATGTTGATGTCGCCTGCCGCCAATGCCGCAAGCTTGGTCGCGCGCGCCGCACCCTTGTCACGACCTGTCAGAATTTCGAGCCGGACCCCCGCGCTTTCGGCCAATGGCCGTAGACCATCGAGATGCTGCCGCCCTGCCCGCCTGCCTCGACCACCGCGAGCAACGCCATGAGCGCGACCAGCGTTTTGCCTGACCCCACATCACCCTGCAAAAGCCTGTTCATCCGGATGGGGGCCGCCAAGTCCGCATTGATCTCGGCAATAGACCGCGTTTGTGCCGCCGTCGGACGATAGGGCAAATCGGCAAGGACCTTTTGCGCCAAAACCCCTGTCGCAACAGATGCAAAACCCTTTGATTTGCGCGTCGCGGCACGGGCCAGCGCAAGGGTTAGTTGATGCGCCAGCAGTTCATCATAGGCCAACCGCGCACGGGCCAACGCCTGCGGCGAAAGATCGGAGGTCGATGCCGGACTATGGGCAGACACCAATGCATCATGCCAATCGGGCCATCCTTCGCGCGCCTTCAAAGCGGGATCAATCCATTCCGCCAGCTTTGGTGTCAGTGCGATCGCTGAACGGGTCGCCTTCCACATCGCTTTTTGCGTGATCCCTGCGTGCAAAGGGTAGACCGGCTCGAATGCAGGAATTTCTGCGGCTTCGTCAGGTGCCAGAACATGATCGGGGTGGACGATCTGTGCAATCCCGTCAAAAACCTCGACCTTGCCGGACACAATCCGGCGCTGACCGGTCGGCAGCAAGCGCTGCAAATAATCGCCACGGGCATGGAAGAACACAAGCTGGAAACTCGTCTGCGCGTCCTCAACAAACACACGGTACGGGCGGCCCCGTGTGCTCGGCGGATGGTGGTCACCAACAAGAACCGAGACCGTGGCAATCGCAGGGGCCACGATCTCGCGAATGCTGGCTCTGCGGCTACGGTCAACACCGCTGACTGGCAATGTCATCAACACATCGCGGGGATTTGCAACGCCTGCCGCCTCGAGGACTTGTGCAGACTTTGGGCCAATCCCGTCCAGCTTTGTCAGACCGGCAAACAACGGAAAAAGAACTTCGGGCCGCCCGCTCATGTGACGCCGATCAGGGCAAGCCAGCTGTCCTCGTCCATCGTTTCAACCCCAAGTTCCGCAGCCTTCTTTGCCTTGGACCCTGCCCCCGGCCCGGCGATCAGAATGTCGGTCTTTGCGCTTACCGAACCGGACACTTTTGCGCCAAGCGCCTCTGCACGGGCTTTCGCCTCTTCGCGGGTCATACGTTCCAATGTGCCGGTAAAGACGACGGTTTTGCCGGCGACAGGGCTATCTGATGCGACGGACTGCGCATCTTGTACCTGCAATTGTGCCACCAGACGGTCAATCGAGGCGCGTTCAGCCGCCTGATGGAAAGTTGTGACAACGGACGTGGCCATCACGGCACCCACACCGTCAATGCTGATCAAATCGTCCCATGCCGCACCTTCGCCAACCTTGGCCGACGTCATCGCGGCCTCGAACGCGGTCCAGGATGTGTAGTGGTTCGCCAAAAGTGCGGCCGAGTTTTCACCGACATGCCGGATACCCAGCGCGTAGATCAGGCGCGCCAATCCGATGCTGCGCTTGTCGTCGATTGCATCAAACAGGTTCGCCGCACTTTTCTCGCCCCATCCTTCGCGGTTCTTGAGTTGCTGAAGCCCTTCACCAAAACGCGCCCGCAGCGTGAAAATATCGGCAGGGGTTGTGATCCAACCGTCTGCATAGAATTGCTCGACCTGCTTGGCGCCAAGCCCTTCGATATCGAACGCTGCCCGCGAGACGAAATGCTTGAGCTTTTCAACGGCCTGAGCAGGGCAAATAATACCGCCTGAACAACGCCTTACAGCGTCACCTTCCTCTCGGATTGCATCGGACTGACACTCGGGGCATTGGGTCGGGAACTGATAAGGTGTTGCGTCGTCGGGCCGCCGTTGCAGATCAACATCGGCGACTTTCGGGATGACATCACCTGCACGATAGACCTGTACCCAGTCGCCAATGCGGATATCCTTGCCGCCGCGGATCGGCGCACCATTGCCGTCAAGGCCCTTGATGTAGTCCTCGTTGTGCAGCGTCGCATTTGAAACAACCACACCACCCACCGTCACAGGCCGCAGCCGCGCCACAGGTGACAATGCCCCGGTGCGGCCAACCTGAATGTCGATGCCTTCCAGAACCGTCCACGCAAGTTCGGCAGGAAATTTGTGCGCAATCGCCCAGCGTGGTGTTGTCGATCTGAACCCCAAACGGGCCTGCAAGGCCAGATCATCAACCTTGTAGACCACGCCATCAATGTCATAGCCAAGTGCGGCGCGACGTTCTTCAATCTGGTGATAATGTGCGATCATTGCTTCCGGCCCGTCACAGGTGACGGTCAAATCATTCGTCGCAAAACCCAGCTTTGCCAGTTGTGCAATTGCCGTGGATTGCGTTTTGCCCAATGGCGCGGAATGTTCGCCCCATGCATATGCAAAGAACCGCAGCGGACGGGATTTGGTGATTTCCGGATCCAGTTGCCGCAGCGATCCAGCCGCCGCATTGCGCGGGTTTGCAAAAGGTTTTCCACCTTTGTCCATTTGCCTTTGATTCAGATCGGCAAAGTCGGCGTGGCTCATGTAGACCTCGCCGCGCACCTCTAGCACTTCAGGTGCGCCGGTTAGTGTCTGGGGGATATCCGCGATTGTGCGCGCATTCGCAGTGACATTCTCGCCGACCGAACCGTCACCGCGTGTTGCTGCCTGAACAAGCTTGCCGCCCTCATAGCGCAAAGACAGTGACAAGCCGTCGATCTTTGGCTCTGCGGTGTATGACAGGTGGCTGTCCGCGTTCACACCCAAGTACTTTCTGATACCGGCATCAAAGCTATATACATCGGCATCTTCGAATGCATTTCCCAAGGACAGCATCCGAACGGCATGTTGTACCTTGCCGAAACCTTCGGCCACCGCACCACCCACGACATCACTTGGGCTATCGCTGCGTTTAAGATGCGGGAACTTTTCTTCGATCGCTGCGTTGCGCCGTTTCAGGGCGTCGTAGTCGGCATCACTGATCTTGGGTGCATCATCACGGTGATAGGACGTATTCGCCGCGGACAACACCTGCGCCAGCCAGTCAAGTTCCGTTTGGGCCTGCGCATCAGTCAAAGTATCAACTGGCTGCCCGCTGGTTGGCGGATCGTTTATCTGGTCTGTCTGCGACACTGTTGCAGCCTTTTAATTATGAACGCGTCCCGCACGGCGGGTGACCTCATAATTAGGCAGGCATTCGCTGTGCGTCCAGCACAGAGCGTCATTCGGTCCGGCGAAACTTCGTAAATATCGCTACGCACCAATCGCGATTTTCCGCGATTGTGTCACAGGTTCGGGATCACGCAGCACATAGCCACGCCCCCAAACTGTTTCGATGTGGTTCTGGCCATGTGTCGCCTCGCTCAATTTTTTGCGCAACTTACAGATGAACACATCAATGATCTTGAGTTCGGGTTCATCCATGCCGCCGTAAAGGTGGTTCAGGAACATTTCCTTCGTGAGCGTTGTCCCTTTTCGCAAGCTGAGGAGTTCGAGCATCTGGTATTCCTTGCCCGTCAAATGCACGGTGCTGCCTTCAACCTCGACGGTTTTGGCGTCCAGATTGACGGCAATCTGACCGGTCTTGATGATCGACTGCGCATGTCCTTGCGAGCGGCGGATAATTGCATGGATACGCGCCACGAGTTCTTCGCGGTGGAAGGGTTTTGTCAGATAGTCATCTGCCCCAAAACCAAAGCCTTTTAGCTTGCTTTCTGTCCCATCGTCCCCTGAGAGGATCAATATAGGCGTATCTATTCGACTAAGGCGCAACTGTCGCAGCACCTCGTGTCCATTCATGTCTGGCAGATTGATGTCCAACAAGATCAGGTCGTAATCGTACAGTTTTGCAAGATCGATACCTTCCTCGCCCATGTCTGTTGCATAGACGTTAAGATTGGCATGGGTCAGCACCAGTTCGATACTTTTA
>CBDTYC010000022.1:0-16217 GCA_965364495.1 uncultured Yoonia sp.
CCCGCCATGGCCGCCCGCACAACCGAAATGCCAGTGGTGCCAGAAGGCGCGCGGTCTTCGACGATGAACATCAACTCGATCCATGGGGGGCAGCCTGAACAGGACGATGACTATACAGGTTTGCCCGCACACTGCGTGCCCGATAGCTGCCGTATCGTGATCGACCGGCGTTTTCTGGCAGAAGAAAACATCGAGGACGTCCGCAGCGAAGTCACCGCCTTGCTGGAGGGGCTGAAAACGAGCCGCGACCGCTTTGACTATGACTTGCGCGAAATGAACGTGGTACTGCCCAGCATGACCGACAAAGAAGCCCCGGTTGTCCAGATCATCGCCGCAGAGATTGAAAAAGTACTTGGAAAGCCTGCGCAGTTCGTAGCCTCACCGGGTACCTATGATCAAAAGCACATCGACCGGATCGGAAAACTGAAAAACTGTATTGCCTATGGACCGGGAATATTGGAACTGGCCCACAAGCCGGATGAATACATCGGCGTCGATGATATGATCGACAGCGCAATGGTTATGGCAGGGGCATTGGTAAATATCCTGAAACCTTAAGTCAGGGTTTTCTTAGCCATCACCCGAGGGCTTGATTTGCCCCACTTTAACAACAACACTGCCACCAAACACGGGGGAAACCAAATGAACGTCTTCAAAACACTTGCCACAACCACCGCTCTGGCGCTGGCCGCTTGCCCGGCGCTAGCCCAAGACAGTATCACCGTTGCAATCCAGCTCGAGCCGCCGAACCTCGACCCGACTGGCGGCGCGGCGCAGGCCATCGATTCCGTGCTTTATTCTAACGTTTTCGAAGGGCTGACCCGCTTTGACGCTGACGGCGCTATCATCAAGGGCCTCGCACAAAGCTGGGATATTTCGGACGACGGTTTGGTCTATACCTTCAACCTTGCCGACGGCGTGACCTTCCATGACGGCACGACAATGGACGCCGAGGACGTGAAATTCAGCCTTGATCGCGCCCGCGCCGAGGATAGCACAAATGCGCAAAAGGGCCTGTTCGCAGGCATCACCGATGTGACTGTTGTTGACCCGCTGACCGTTCAAGTCACGCTGGACCAGCCAAACGGCAGCTTTTTGTTTAATATGGCATGGGGTGACGCGGTCATCGTGGCCCCTGAAAGCATCGAAAACATCGCTTCAAATCCGATCGGCACTGGCCCGTTTACCTTTACCGACTGGGTACAAGGCGACCGCTTGGAAATGACGCGTAACGATAGCTATTGGGGCGCGGCCCCTGCCTTGGCCAGTGCGACGTTCCGGTTTATCTCTGACCCGACCGCGGCCTTTGCGGCTGTCATGGCCGAGGACGTCGATGTGTTTGTCGGCTTCCCTGCCCCTGAAAACCTGCCGCAGTTCGAGGCCGACCCACGCTTTCAGGTGCTCGTCGGCAACACAGAGGGCGAAACGATTCTGTCGACCAACAACAAGATGCCGCCCTTCGACAACATCCTTGTCCGCGCAGCAGTGGCGAGTGCGATAGATCGCCAAGCCATTATTGATGGCGCAATGTTCGGATATGGCACGCCTATCGGAACGCATTTCGCGCCGCACAACCCCGACTACGTCGATCTGCTGGCAAACTCGCCCTACAATCCTGACGTTGCGCGGGCTTTGCTTGCCGTCGCAGGCTATCCCGATGGCTTTACCACCACGCTGAAACTGCCGCCCCCATCCTATGCACGGCGTGGCGGCGAGATTATCGCATCGCAACTGCGCGAAATCGGGATCGAGACCGAAGTGTCCAACCTCGAATGGGCACAGTGGATCGAAGAAGTCTTTACAAACAAGGACTTCGGCCTGTCCATCGTCAGCCACACGGAGCCGATGGACATCGGCATCTATGCCAATCCTGAATACTACTTCCAGTATGATAATCCCGACTTCCAAGCGTTGATGGAAGAACTGAACGCAACAACAGACCCCGCAGGCCGCAGTGCATTGCTGGCGCGCGCGCAGACAATCATCTCCGAGGAATATGTAAACGGCTATCTGTTTGAACTGGCTGTTGCGACCGTCGCCAAGGCAGGCGTCAACGGGTTGTGGGTGAACCAGCCGACCGCCGCCGTTGACCTGTCCGGCGTCAGCTGGAGCAACTAAGACAATGGCCCCGGTGCGTCACGGCCCGCCGGGGCCAATACCATGCTGATCCGGCCTGAAACACCCGCAGATCATGCCGCTATCTTTGATCTGACCAAAGCGGCCTTTGCGCCGATGGCCTTCAGCGACGGCACAGAACCCCAAGTGATTAATAACCTGCGAAAAGATGGCGATCTGACCCTCTCTTTGGTGGCGGACATCGGCGAGATTATCGGTCACGTCGCCTTTTCCCCTGCAAGGATTAACGAAAGCAAAGGCCAGTGGTTCGCCCTTGGGCCAATATCGGTACACGCCAACAAACAACGCCAAGGTATTGGCAGCGCATTGGTCACCGAAGGATTGAAACGACTGTCGGCAATGGGGGCTGCAGGCTGTGTCTTAATCGGCAACCCCCAAGTCTACGCGCCAATGGGTTTTGTCAGTGACGGGCGTTTGACTTATGGCGGCTTAGATACAAAATTCGTACAGTATCAGGTGCTGAATGGCAGTGCGCCGCAGGGTGAAATAACATTCGCTCCGGCCCTGCAAGAGGATCACACATGATCCGCTACGTCCTAGGCAGGTTGTCCTCGCTGATCATCAGCCTGATCGTCGCCTCCATCGTCATCTTCGCAGTCATTGAAGTGATCCCAGGCGATCCCGCCGCTTTCATGCTCGGCGTGAATGCGCGGCCCGATACCATTGCGGCGTTGCGTGCAGAGATGGGTCTCGACCAGTCCTTGGTGGTCCGGTATTTCGAATGGGTGACGGGGCTGTTGCAAGGCGATTTCGGGCGCTCTTGGACTTACAAAACACCTGTGGCCGACCTGATTGCAGATCGTGTCTGGGTGTCGTTGCCGCTCGCGATTTATGCGCTGTTTCTATCCACAATTATTGCTTTCCCCGCAGGCATCTACGCTGCCAGCCGTCGTGGCGGCGCAGGCGACATCACCATCATGGGGGCCACCCAACTGGGCGTCGCGGTTCCAAATTTCTGGTTCGCAATGATCCTTGTCCTGATTTTTGCGATCAACCTGCGTTGGTTCAGCGCTGGCGGGTTTCCAGGCTGGGACAACCCACTTCTTGCCATCAAATCCTTGACTTTGCCCGCTATCGCGCTTGCCTTACCGCAAGCAGCAATTCTTGCGCGTGTGATGCGGTCATCCTTGCTTGATATGTTGGGCGAGGACTTCATTCGCACCGCCCGCGCCAAAGGATTGACCCGCAGACAGGCGCTGTGGAAACACGCCGTGCGCAATGCTTTGATCCCTGTCCTGACAATCATCGGCTTGCAGTTTTCTTTCCTGCTTGCTGGCGGGATCATCATTGAACAAGTCTTTTTCCTGCCCGGACTTGGACGGCTGATTTTCCAGTCCATCAGCGCCCGCGATCTGATCGTCGTTGAAAGCGTGGTCATGTTACTGGTCTTTGTCGTGATCTTGGTGAACTTTCTGGTCGATCTGGCCTATGCCGCCGTTGATCCGCGCCTAAGGACCAAGACATGAACCGTAACCTGATCATCGGAACTGCGCTGACGGTGTTGTTCCTTATCCTTGCAATCGTGTCCTTTTTCTGGACGCCATATGACATCGAAGCCCTTGATATCCCGAACAAACTGCAATCCCCCAATGGGGGAAACCTTCTCGGGACGGACCACTTTGGCCGCGATATCTTGTCGATGATCATGATGGGCGCGCGCACCTCTATCGCCGTGGCCCTGCTGGCTGTCGGCATTGGTATGGCAATTGGCGTGCCGTTGGGTTTGCTGGCCGCCGCGCGGCATGGCTCGTTGCTGGACGAGCTGATCATGCGCGGCAACGACCTTGTTTTTGCCTTCCCCTCGCTGGTCATCGCAATCCTGATCACGGCCGTTTTTGGCGCCTCTGCCGTCAATGCGATCATCGCGATCGGGATCTTCAACATTCCGGTTTTCGCCCGACTAAGCCGTGCAGCCGCACTGCCTTTGTGGGAACGTGATTTCATCCTCGCGGCGCGTGTCTGCGGCAAATCCGCGACCCGCATTTCAGTCGAGCATATCTTGCCGAACATGACCAATTTGATGATCGTCCAAGGCACGATCCAGTTTAGCCTTGGCATACTGGCCGAGGCTGCGCTGTCCTATATTGGCCTTGGCGCACAACCACCCACCGCAAGTTGGGGGCGCATGCTAGCGGATGCGCAGACACTGGTCAGCATCGCACCGCACACGGCTTTGATACCCGGATTTGCGATTGTGTTCATGGTGTTGGGACTGAACCTGATGGGCGACGGGCTGCGCGACCGCCTTGACCCCCGCATTCGGGTGGCGCGAACATGAGCTTGCTCGAGATCAGGAACCTGTCCTTGCGCATCGGTGCCGCGCAGATCTTGCATGATATTGACTTGACCGTCGCGCATGGCGAAATCGTCGCGATCACAGGTGAAAGCGGGTCAGGCAAATCCATGACCGCCCTATCCGTCATGGGATTGTTGCCCCAGTCGTCCGATGTGCGCGGCACAATTGAATTGAATGGCACCGACATTCTGCAAACCTCTGAACCGGACCTGTGTAAAATGCGCGGCAACACCATGGGCATGGTGTTCCAGGAACCGATGACTGCGCTGAACCCCGTGCAGACGATAGGCGATCAGGTCGCAGAAACAATTCTGGTCCACGAGAAAACCAGCAAGGCAGACGCACACAAACGGGCAGCCGCAATGCTGGAACGGGTCGGCCTGAAAGTGCCGCCCTCACGTTACCCGCACGAATTATCAGGCGGCCAACGCCAGCGCGTCGTCATTGCTATGGCGATTGCGCTGCGGCCTAAACTGCTGATCGCGGATGAACCGACTACAGCACTTGATGTCACCACCCAAGCCCGCATTCTTGAATTGCTGCGCGGTCTTGTGCGCGAATTCGATATGGGGCTGTTGATCATTACCCACGACCTTGCCGTCGTCGCAGATATCGCGGACAAAATCGTGATTATGCAAAATGGTCGCGTCGTCGAAGCGGGTGAAACCACGCATCTGCTTGCCCACATGCAGCACCCCTATACCAAAGCCCTTTTTGCAGCCTCCACCCATGCAGTTGACCTGCCAGAAGCAAAGACCGCGGCCCCGCTCTTGTGTGTCGAAAACATCGCCCGCGACTACCCTGTGGCGCGCAATACCATACTGGGTCCGCGGCCCATGTTCCGCGCCCTTGAAGGTATCACGTTCCAGATCAACCAAGGCGAACGGATCGGCCTTGTCGGCGAAAGTGGTTGTGGGAAATCGACCCTAACACGGGCCATTCTGGGCCTTGAAGACGTGCAAAGCGGCACGATCACCATAAATGGCGACCCCGTTTTCACAGGCAAACAACCAAATCTTGCGGTACGCCGCAAAATGCAAGTCGTGTTTCAAGACCCCTACAGCAGCTTCAACCCGCGCCACCGCGTTGACCGGCTGATCACTGAACCTTTCCACCTTTTGCAGGATCCCCCCACTGGTAGCGCCCGCGACGCCGCGGTTGCAAATGCCCTGCAAGACGTGGGGCTATCACCTGCTGATGCCACCAAATACATCCACGAATTCTCTGGCGGTCAGCGACAGCGCATTGCCATTGCACGCGCCCTGATCATCGAACCTGCTTTGATTATCTTTGACGAAGCGGTGTCGGCTCTGGATGTCTCTGTGCGCGCGCAAGTCCTCGACCTGATCGCCGATCTATGCCGTATGCGCCCGCTGGCCTATCTGTTCATCAGTCATGATCTGTCCGTGGTGCGTACAGTCACCGATAAAGTGATGGTCATGCAGGCCGGCCAGATCGTCGAACAGGGCGATACAGAAACCGTTTTCACAAACCCGCAACATCCGTACACTCGGACCTTGATCGCCGCGGCACCAAGATTGCCGGCGATCGCGGTCTAGAAAACCAAAGGAGCGTCCATGCGACTGGCAGGCAAAACAGCAATAGTCACCGGAGGAGGTTCCGGTTTTGGCGCAGGCATCGCCCGCAAATTCGCAAGCGAAGGCGCACATGTCTATGTGGTCGATATCAACGGTGATGCAGCAAGCGTCATCGCGGATGAGGTCGACGGTACGGCGGTCACATGCGATGTATCAAGCGCAACCTCTGTCGCGGCATTAGCCGACACCGTCCTGTCCAACGGTCCGCTTGATATTCTGGTGAATAATGCAGGCGTCACGCATCTGCCCAGTGCAATGGAGGACGTCACCGAAGCTGATTTCGACCGCGTCTTTAACGTCAACATGAAGTCGGTCTACCTGCTGGCCCGCGCATTTGTTCCGCATTTCAAGCAGCGCAAGGCAGGCGCAATCCTGAACGTGGCTTCGACTGCCGGTGTATCACCGCGCCCGCGTCTGAACTGGTACAACGCATCAAAGGGTTGGATGATCACCGCGACCAAGACGATGGCCGTTGAACTGGCCTCCGAAGGCGTTCGGGTGAATGCAATCAACCCTGTCGCAGGCGATACGCCTCTTTTGAAGACCTTCATGGGAGAGGACACGCCAGAAATGCGCGCCAAGTTCCTGTCAACGATCCCCTTGGGCCGCTTTTCAACACCAGAGGACATGGGAAACGCCGCCTGTTTCCTTTGTTCGGACGAGGCAAGCATGATCACAGGCGTCGCAATGGAGGTGGACGGTGGACGCTGCATCTAAGCCGGGTAAACGCAATCTGATCACTGATGTGGCGGGGCTACGGGTTGGCAACGCACAAGATGATCACATTAAAACGGGCAGCACCGTGTTGGTGGGCGATGTCCCGTTCAAGGCAAGCGTCCACGTCATGGGCGGCGCGCCCGGTACGAAAGAAACCGACCTGCTGGCACCCGACAAGACCGTGCAGGATATCGACGCACTTGTGCTGTCTGGCGGGTCTGCCTTCGGGCTGGATGCCTGTTCGGGTGTTATGGACGGCTTGCGCGAAATGGGCAGGGGTTTTGCAATCGGGCCAATGCGCATTCCGATTGTACCCGGTGCTATCGTCTTTGATCTGATCAATGGCGGCAACAAGAACTGGGTCGAAAACCCGTACCGTGCCTTGGGACGCGCAGCACTTGCTGCCGCAAACAAAGACTTCGCCATTGGTAGCACCGGGGCAGGTACGGGCGCGTTTGCGGCGATGCAAAAAGGCGGATTAGGGTCTGCGTCACTGGTCCTGCCAGATGGGACAACAGTTGGCGCACTGGTCGTTGTCAACGCGCTGGGCAGTGTCACGACCAGCGGCGACACGCATTTCTGGGCTGCCCCGTTTGAGCTCGAAGGCGAGTTCGGCGGCGCAGGCCCCGACAAAAACGCAGGCCATGTGACTGCGCAACCCAGCCGCAAGGAACGCGCGATGATGATGCAGGCTGCCCAAATGGCAAACACGACGATTGCGATAGTCGCCACCGACGCCCCACTGACCAAAACACAATGCCACCGTCTTGCCGTCACCGCCCATGACGGGATGGCCCGCGCGATTGTGCCTTCGCACACACCATTGGACGGGGATCTGGTGTTCGGGGTTTCGACCGGAACAGGTGACCCTGTCGATCAAACCCAATTCCGCGATATTGCCGCAGCGGCGGCCGTCTGCCTTAGCCGCGCGATTGCCCGAGGCGTCTACGAGGCGACGCCTGCCAAAAACGATCTACTGCCAACTTATCAGGACATGAACCCGCGCGACTAGGCGCGGAATGAACCAGGGTAGGTGGTGGCCGGTATCGTGCCACCGCTGGCGACAATCGCACCCAAGCGTCCCAGTTCATCCGCGCATTTCGCACCCGCGCCATTACCGGCTGTCAGTGCAATCAATCGATCTGTCTGATGATAGATCAACGGATTCCCATGCGGCGTAAAACAGGTCACGCAACTGCCCGTCGTGACGCTGCGATAGGACAAATCCGGCATCAGCGACAGCAACAACCCCTCAAGAAAGCGCCCCACTTCAGGGTTGCCGTCGGTGCGGAACCACGCCTTCATTTCGTCAACAGTCTCTAGTGCGTGATCGACCGGATCACCACCAATCTTGATGTAAGTCTTGCCATCAGGGTAACGGACAGGCGGCAGAATATAGGGGTCGGTGACAAGGTCAGGCGGCAAATAGACGACAGAGGGCATATCGTGTAGCCGCGCGACCTCTGCCGCGTCCAGTTCGAAAAACGCGATCGTGCGGGCATAAGCCGCAATGGGCAAGGGCGCAGGCAGCAATCCTTTAGCCTTTGAAAACGCGCCACAGGCGACGATTGCCTTTGCGCCGGTAATCACCTGCCCGCCTAGACAGACCGCCTGCACACCGCCCGGGTTCTCGTTCAGTTGCGCGACCTCTGTGCGGTAAACGGTCACACCCAGCTTTCTTGCTGCAGCGATTTCCGCGCGGACGTAGGCGCGCGGATCGACCCACCCCGCCGCCTCTGCCTCGTGCAGGGCAAGAACACCTTCGGGAAATGCGAAATAGGGAAAACGATCCCGCAGATCGGCCCCGCGTAGCGCCTGATGCGCGACGCCATCAGCCTGCGCGTTGCGACTGACAGCGTGAATGAAATCGCTTCCTGCACCATGTTCGGGACCTGCAATAATCGCGCCAACGGGGCTGAAAAACGGTTGTTCGCCCTGCTGCGCGACCTCGGCATAGCGCCCGATCGCTGCCTGCGAAAACCGCGCCCAATTGGGCCGGCTATCCAGTTTGCGCGTAATACGTGCCGCGTCGTAATGGCTGGAAAAAACGCCGGTGTGGTGGTGTCTGTGTTCAGGCTCAGCCGGTCCAATCAACGCAACCTTCGCACCGCCCAGCGCAAGATGGCGGGCCGCAGCGCTGCCCATCAGCCCCGCACCAACGACGATCACATCATAGGTCGTCACTGACGCGGCCAGCTAGAAATGAAACGGATCAAGCACAACCCGTTTGCCAAGCGTTAGCGCATCCGCGACATGCAGCATCGGAGACAGATCGACCTCTGACTGCCCAGCGGCCACCAACGCTGCCATGCGCGCATAAAGGGCCGGATATTCGGCACGCGGGCCAACGACCGTTTCAACGCCCCCGATCACAAGCCGCGCACCCCCATCGTGCAGCTTTAGTGTGCCCGCTGTCGTTTCCACTGTGATGTCCCAGCTTTGCGGACCCTCTTGCCGCCAGTCGAAATCACCCGTGACGTTTTCGGTCCACTGCAGATGCGCTGCAATCGGTGTATCGCAGTTTGACGGGTAGAGCAGGTCAGCCGATTTAAGGTGAATTGGCATCGGCAGGATTTCGGTAATGATCGACAGCGCGTTACTGCCCGGATCAAACACACCCATGCCACCGGGTGCAAAGACCCAGTCCTGACCCGGATGCCAGCGGCGCACGTCCTCTTTCCAGCTGATATGCGCGCCGGTAATTTCCTTGTCTGCCAACCAAGCTTTCGCCGGCGCAACACCTTCGGCCATGCGGCTATGCCATGTGGTGTAAAGGGTCACACCCGCAGCTTTCGCCATGTCGGCCAGCGCATAGACCTCGGCCAGTGTGGCGCCCGGTGGTTTTTCGAGCATTACATGCCGGTCTGCCGCAATCGCCTTGGCCGCGTATTCATAGCGCGGCACTGGCGGCAGACAGAGCGAAACGACGCCAATTTCAGGGCGCTCGGCCAACATCTGATCGAAATCCGTAAAGGACTGTACACCATCGACAGTGCCAGCACGACTGACCGTCGCAGCCAGTTCCCAATCGTCACTGGCATTGATCGACGGGACATGTTGATCGACAGCAATCTTGCCGATCCCTACCAGACAAATCGCGGTCATTAGTGGGCTTCCTTGCCAACAGCATTGCCACGATGACCGACAAGAAAATCGAAATCGGCGCCGGTGTCTGCCCCCATCACACGATCATGGTAAAGCATCGCATAGCCGCTTTCCGGGCGTGGGTTCGCGCCTGATTTTTCCGCGCTCCACTCTGCAATCCGCGACGCAAGTTCTTCGTCGGTGATATCCAGATGTATCCGACGCCCTGCAACATCAAGCTCGATCATATCGCCATCCCGCACGACGGCCAAAGGTCCGCCAACGGCGGCCTCGGGTGACGTATGCAACACCACGGTGCCGAATGCTGTACCCGACATCCGCGCATCTGAAATCCGCACCATATCGGTGATCCCTTTTTTCAGAATTTTCGGCGGCAGGCCCATATTGCCGACCTCAGCCATGCCCGGATAACCGCGCGGGCCACAGTTTTTCAGAACCATGACGCAGGTTTCATCGATGTCCAGATCATCGTCGTTGATACGGGCCTTGTAGTCGTCGATGTCTTCAAAAACGACGGCACGACCCGTGTGCTGCATCAATTCCGGCGTCGCAGCAGATGGTTTGACCACCGCACCACCGGGGGCCAGATTGCCGCGCAATACGGCGATACCGCCCGACTGGGTCAGCGCCTTTTCGACGGGCAAGATCACGTCCTCGTTCCAGTTTTTGACGTTTTTCACCTCGTCCCACATGGACCCGCCTGAAACGGTCAAAGCATCCTTATGCAACAGGCCTGCCTCGCCCAGACGTTTGATCACAACGGGAAGTCCGCCTGCATAGAAGAATTCCTCCATCAGGTACTTGCCCGAGGGCATGAGGTTCACGATCGTCGGCACATCACGCCCCAGACGGTCCCAGTCATCCAGCGTCAAGGTGACACCCTTCGTGCGGCCTGCCATCGCAAGTAAGTGGATCACCGCATTGGTTGATCCACCAATGGCTGCGTTCGTGCGGATCGCGTTTTCAAAGGCGTCCTTGGTCATGATGTCGGACGGCTTCAGATCATCCTTGACCATATCGACGATGCGGCGGCCCGTCAGGTGCGCCATCACACGGCGACGGCTGTCGACTGCAGGGATCGCCGCGTTGCCGGACAGGGCCATGCCCAGCGCCTCGGCCATTGATGCCATGGTGCTGGCGGTGCCCATCGTGTTGCAGGACCCCGGCGAGCGGGACATGGACGCTTCGGCTTCGACGAATTCTTCGGCGGTCATTTCACCTGCGCGCACAGCTTCAGAGAATTTCCAAAGATGTGTGCCGGACCCCACACGTTCACCACGGAACATGCCGTTCAGCATCGGACCACCCGACACCACAATTGCGGGCAGATCGACTGACGCTGCACCCATCAGCAACGCGGGTGTTGTCTTGTCACAGCCTGCCAACAGCACGACGCCGTCCATTGATTTTCCACGGATTGCCTCTTCGACGTCCATCGCACACAGGTTGCGGTACATCATCGCCGTGGGGCGCAAGCTGCTTTCAGCTGGCGAGAAAACGGGGAATTCGACCGGAAAACCGCCTGCTTCATAGACGCCGAACTTTACCTTTTCGGCCAGATCACGCAGGTGAGCGTTGCAGGGTGTCAGCTCTGACCACGTATTACAAATCCCGATCACGGGACGCCCATCAAGCAAATCAGCCGGCAGACCTTGGTTCTTCATCCATGACCGGTGATAGATCGCATCCTTGGACGATCCACCGAACCACTCTTGCGAACGCAGTTTGCGGGGCCACTTGGCGGGCTTGAACGTCATATTCGGACTTCCTTTGATGAGGGTGTTGCGTCATCAATAACCCGCACCACAGCCAATTCCAAGGAGCCGTCATGAACAGCCACGCACAAAATATGACCCACTGGTCCGAACGCGTTGATCTGGCCGCTGCCTTTCGCTGGACTGCGCGTCTGAACATGCACGAAGGGGTCGCCAACCACTTCAGCTTTGCGATCAATGACGATGGCACCAAATTCCTGATGAACCCGAACCAGATGCATTTCAGCCGGATCAAGGCCAGCGACATGATTGTGGTCGATGCAAATGACCCGGATACTTTGTCAGGCCCCAACGCACCCGACCCGACCGCGTGGGGCTTGCATGGCGGCATTCATAGACTGGTGCCGCACGCGCGATGTGCGATGCATGTTCATTCCGTCTTTGCGACGGTCCTTGCGTCCCTCAAGGACAGCAATCTGCCACCGATCGACCAGAATTGCTGTACGTTTTTCAACCGTTACGTGATCGACGAAGGCTATGGCGGTCTGGCATTCGAAAGCGAAGGGGAACGCTGTGCATCGCTGTTCACCGATCCCAAAAAGCGCGTGATGATCATGGGCAACCACGGTGTGTTGATCATTGGTGAAACGGTCGCCGAAACCTTCAACCGCATGTTCTATTTTGAACGCGCCGTAGAGACATATATCCGCGCGCTGCAAACGGGTCGGGACCTAAGGGTGCTGCCTGATGATATTGCCGAAAAGACAGCGCAAGAACTGGAAAGCTATCCCGAGCAGGATCTTCGGCATCTGGCCGAATTGAAAGCGATTCTTGATGAAGAAAAATCAAACTACGCAACCTAGACCGGATGCATAAAAGACAGATAGCTGTCTAGGCCTTGCGAAAGACCAATAGCCTTGCCTTGTCGCTACGATGCTTTTCATCTGCACGATCATCGTAAATCCGGACTTCCCGCGAGGTCAGGCCAGTGATCTGATCCCCAAACCCCGTAAATGCTGCCTCGAATCCGGCGGACACATAATGCGCGTCATTCACGGAAATCACGAACAACGCACCGGATGCCGCGACATCCAACAGATGCTGCAGGGCATCTGGCCCCACATGGCCCAGTGTAAACGTTCCCGCGCTTACCACGCCCATGTAGGGTGCATCGATCAGATCTAAGGACCGCGTCACGTCACCTGCATAAAGGCCGCGATAGTCACCCTTCATGCGGGCGACTTCCAGCATGTCCTCTGACAAATCTATGCCGTCGATGTCTTTGACATTCATGCGCCGCAAAGCACTGCCGACAAGGCCGGTACCTGCGCCAACGTCCAGCACCGGCCCGATACCGCCAGCCCCGACAAAGGCGCTCGCGACCTTACGCGGCAGTTGATAGCCCTGAGAATCCCCGAATACGACGTCATAGCTACGCGACCACGTGCGATAAAGTGCCTTCACCTCTTCGGGGGAAGACATCGCATAAGCGTCATCAACATTCGGGTTCTTAGCCATGCCAAACGCTAGCACAGGCTTGCATATTCTCAAGTCCTTTGGCACGACAGGGCATGACCAGAACACTCCTTTCATTCGGCCACGGCTATAGCGCGCGCGCCCTGTCCCGCATCCTGCTGCCTCAGGATTGGCGGATCATCGGCACCACGCGGTCCGACGACAAAGCGCCGCGATTGATGAATGAAGGGATCGAACCGCGTCTCTGGCCCGGTGCCGACATGGTGCCTGCGCTGAATGCCGCGACACATATCCTGATTTCTGCGGCTCCGGATGATGCCGGCGATCCGGTTTTGGCAGCGCTTCACGACGAAATCGCCAAGCGCGCGGGCCAGTTCGAATGGGTCGGATACTTGTCGACCACGGGCGTCTATGGCGATCATCAAGGCGACTGGGTCGATGAAAACACGCCGCTTACGCCTGCCACCAAGCGCGGAATCGCGCGGGTTCAGGCAGAGGCCGCATGGGCCGCTATCCCTGACCTGCCACTGCACATCTTTCGTCTGGCAGGCATCTACGGCCCTGGACGGGGCCCGTTTTCCAAGGTCCGCAACGGCACTGCACGACGGATCATCAAAGAAGGTCAGGTGTTCAGCCGGACCCATGTGGTCGATATTGCGCGGGTCTTGGCGGCTTCGATCAACAAACCGAACCCCGGCGCAGCGTACAACGTCTGCGACAACGATCCCGCGCCGCCCGAGGATGTGATTGCTTATGCGGCCGAACTGCTGGGGCTGCCGGTCCCCGAAGCGGTCGATTTCGAAACTGCGGAAATGACACCGATGGCCCGCAGCTTTTATGCCGAAAGCAAGAAAGTACGTAACGACCGGATCAAAGATGAACTGGGTGTAGAACTACTTTATCCGGACTATCGTAGCGGACTTAGGGCGTTGCTGGCGCAGGAAATCGGCGCCTGAAGCCCCAAGCGACTGTGGCATACGTCAAC
Organism: uncultured Yoonia sp.; assembly: GCA_965364495.1. Classification (GTDB taxonomy): domain Bacteria; phylum Pseudomonadota; class Alphaproteobacteria; order Rhodobacterales; family Rhodobacteraceae; genus Yoonia. Next base: position 14,029 of record CBDTYC010000022.1, read on the forward strand.
AACAATACAATACCCACGGTCATGTTGGTGATGTAGAAGCCCATCCGATCCGCCAGTTCCAGATTGTTAAGAAACGGATAGGGCAAACCGCTTGTCACCGTGCCAACGGGACTGTTGTTCATGGGCTGTACAACAAATTCTGCCCAAAGCACATAGCTAGATATCACCCCGATCAACCAGCCGAACGCCCCCCCAAGGCGGCGATAGCTGCGGTGGACAAAGATCGTATCAATGACCTGCAGCAGCGGTCCAAACAGGTGCAAATACATTTCCAGATGCCATGCGCCCAACACGCCATCTGTGGTCACCGACAGGGGGTCGGCAAAATACAGGCGCCAATACAAGAACACCACCATCGTATTGATGACAGCCGTCATGCAGACAAAGCCGTCCCAACGCCTGTCAGAGCGCCCCTCCTCGATCGCCATCATCCGGCTGAACGCAAAGAACGACGCGAACAATGCCCAGATCGTCAAGAACCGGAACGGGCCAGCAAAAGCATCCCAGCCACCGAAGATCATTGTGCGGATACAGTAACCCGCAGCCAGCAGGAAAGCTGTCCAACGAAAAATCAAACGGGGGTTAAGGGTCATTTATCGCTCACTTTTTAAACAAACCATGCGCGAAGCGGGCGATCTCCGTCCAGCAGAACCTAACGTCGTCATCGACACTTGCCCACCTGTTGCAAACAACCCATATCACAGGCGGATTGAACCAAAGGACCCCACATGACACTGCGCCAAAAAACCGCCACCTTGCTTGAGAGGCCATGGGTGCTGAACTTCATCGTTGGCGTGATTGTTTTCAATGCCGTGATCTTGGGGATGGAGACATCAAACACGCTGATGGCATCAGCTGGCGGATTGATCCTGATGCTCGACAAGCTGTGTCTGTCGATCTTTGTCATTGAACTGGCCGCCAAGATTTTCGCCCAAGGCGGGCGGTTTGCACGGAATGGCTGGAATATTTTTGACTTTGTAATCGTTGGCCTTTCGCTGGTTCCCGGCAACAGCGGTCTGTCCGTGCTGCGCGCGCTACGTATCTTGCGGGTTCTGAGGGTCATCTCTGTCGTGCCGTCCCTGCGCCGCGTGGTCGAAGGATTCGTGACTGCACTGCCCGGTATGGGGTCGGTGTTCTTGCTGATGGGGATCGTATTCTACATCGGCGCGGTCATGGCGACGAAACTATTCGGGCCAGAATTCCCGCAGTGGTTCGGCACTCTTGGGCAATCTGGCTACACGCTGTTCCAGATCATGACACTGGAAAGCTGGTCCATGGGCATCGTCCGCCCCGTGATGGAGGTATATCCCTACGCATGGGCGTTCTTTCTGCCGTTCATCATTGTGACGACCTTTGCGGTTGTGAACCTGCTGGTCGGTCTGATCGTGAACTCGATGCAGGACGCGCACGCAGAAGAAGGGAACGCGGCGACGGATGCGTATCGGGACGAGGTGTTGGCGAAACTGGACGCGATTGAAAAGCGGTTGGATGGAGGCGGCATCAGCAAATAAATGTCGGGTATGCGGGGCAAAGCCGGCATACTTGCACTTGCACCGATGTCCCCATTGTTGACCTTGAGGAGACGCCGTCGGGCTGCACGGTGGCATTGCATTCCCGTCGTTTGTGTCCGAGCTTAATTCCACATATTCGAGAAACAAGACCAAACCGAACGGTCCTGCAAACTGGAAATTCACCAATGAAAAGATCAATGCAAAACAAGACTACAAGCGGTCAAAGTTTCTGATTATTGCTCTGTCTCAATCAAATGCTGCGACAAGAATTCCAAAATTGCATCTCGCTCCTCAGCATCCGTCGCATGATGCTGTGCAAGCAACTCATCAAGCGCAGTTGGTCCATTCGAATGCAATATCCGCCTGCTGAACTCGAGTGTAAGTGCCTGACCATGGCAAAACGTGCACCGTGACCTGATAAGGTCTGAAGCTTGCGTTTCGTTCAATTGATCCGACGGCTGTTCCTGTCCCATGCTGACGGTGCTCATCATGAAGGTCAGTAGGGCAAAAAGAGCAAGCAAAGTGATGCGGTGATGAACCATGACAACCTGTATTCCTGATCGCTCGTCTGGAGTTAAGAGACCGCGAATTCGAAACAGAGAAATACTAACACTTTTCAGAATATCGGCTGTGACATAAGTCAAAGAGCGAGTCACTGAATCTCGCGTCAAGTCGTTC